>PFOK01000165.1 GCA_002792495.1 Candidatus Peregrinibacteria bacterium CG_4_10_14_0_2_um_filter_43_11
GAAGTCGTATTCGTAAGCCGGAGTACACTTTTGGGTGGTTGCGGGGACAGGATTTGAACCTATGACCTTCGGGTTATGAGCCCGACGAGCTACCAGACTGCTCCACCCCGCAGGAGAATTATATTCATATACGAAAAAAAAGCAAAGTTTATGTTCAAAATACTTCTTGTTTAAGGGGAATCCCCCTATCAACAAGGAAAGCTGAATGCCATTAACTTTGCGTTTTAATCACTTCATCTGACTCCTGCGGAACCTCAGGGGAGTCCTGAGAAGGGGGTGATGAGGGTGTTTCGACTTTTGGAACGGAAGGCGCTGTTACCGAGAGTGTTTGGCCAAAAAAGTATTCCCACCATTGATTGCGATTGGCCAAGGTTAAAACCGCCGCGGGCGTTTTTCTTTCAGAAAAAAAACTTGGATTGCCCCTCACTATGTTTTGATCCCCCTGAGGAATAACGATTAATTTTTCCCCCGGATTCAGCAGGTTTAAACTTTCTTTGGCATAACGGTCTTTGTACTGAACAGACCCGAAATATTCGACATCTTTTGGCTTTTGATAAGCTTTTTGCACCAATACATCGATATTGTTTTCGAATTCCTGAATATGTTTTTCGAGCCGATAATCTTTGTAAATCGAAGTGGTCAACGCGAAAAAAATGTAAAAAAAAGCGATGAAACCACTGATGATCACGAGCTGTAATGCGAAAGGTCTTTTAGTATTCATTTTTTGAAACTGAATGCTTCGCCAGTATAGCATGACTAATTGAGTGGTTATATAGATAACCCATTTTAAAGCGGCACAAGCCCATTGCCATCCCATGGTAAATCACGCCATAGGCGAACAGGAGCGGGATATCAATCTATTCTTTGACGAGGGGGGTGTTGCGCCGAACCAAGACGCCCGCCTGCCGGACGGGCAGGGAGCCATTGCTCCGGCGCAAGGGGGTGTGCGGGATGACGAGGGACATATGGTATGATGAGGAAAATTAAATGACAAAAAATGTTCCGAAATTATCATCATATTCATTTTATTGGCATTGGGGGCAGCGGTATTAGCGCATTGGCTCATCTGGCGTTGGCGGAAGGAAAAAGAGTGACCGGTTCAGACGGAGGGGAATCCCTTTTTACTCATGCTGTTCGGGAGGCGGGCGGTGAAGTGATGATGGGGCATCATGCGGATCATGTGAGTAACGATGTGGATTTGGTGATTTATACCGAGGCGATCGATAAAACGAATAATCCTGAGCTTGAAGTGTCCAATGACCGTCGCATCAAAACCATGACGTATTTTCAGGCTTTGGGTGAGTTTTCCGCTACCAAAAAAACGATTGTTGTAGCGGGAACACACGGCAAAACAACGACAACGGCCATGCTGGGGCTCGCGCTCATTAAAGCGGGCATGGATCCCACCGTGATTGTGGGCAGTGCCGTACCAGCTTTCGGAGGAAAAAATCTCTCTATAGGAATCGGCGATTGGCTGGTGGTGGAAGCGTGTGAATACCGCCGTTCTTTTTTGAATCTACACCCCTTTGGTGCGATTGTGCTGAATTGCGAACCGGATCATTTGGACTATTATAAGGATGAGGCGGATTATGTGGATGCTTTCTGTGAGCTGATTCGCCGCTTGCCCTCCGAAGGGTTTTTGGTGGGCAACGGGACCGATGAGAATGTGCGACGTGTGGCGAATGAATTTGTGGGTAAAACGGTTTTTGTGGCTGAGGAAATGGTGGACAAAATGAATTTTCATCTGCAAGTTCCCGGGGCTTTTAACCGATGGAATGCCACTCATGCCTACACCGCGGCGGAGCTGGCCGGAGGAGACGCAATGCGAATACGCCAAGGGATTGAGGATTTTAAAGGCACTTCCCGCCGGATGGAAGTGAAGGGGGAAACAAACGGAATCACGATTATTGATGATTATGGACATCACCCCACCGAAGTGAAAGCCACTTTAGGAGCACTGAAAGAGCATTATCCAAACCGTCGATTGATCTGTGTGTTTCAGCCGCATCAGTACTCCCGAACGCATGAGTTGCTTGCGGGATTTAAAACCGCTTTTGGTGACGCCACCAAAGTGATTATTCCGAATATTTACGCCGCGCGTGACACGGAGGAAGACAAAGCTAAAATCAACGCGGAAATGCTGGTGAAAGCGATCGGCGAACATCATCCGGATGTGGTGTGGGGGAAAGATTTCGAAACCACCGTGGCGTTACTCCAAAAAGAGGCCAAACCGGGGGACGTGATCGTGACGATGGGCGCGGGCAATATCACTCAATTGTCGACACTTTTGTGTGAAAACAAAGACCATGAAATCAGTCTTCATTAAATCAAGGATCAGAGATCAATTGATTTAATGATCTAGTGATAGCTGATTTAATGAACTTCGTTTTTCTGTTGCCGAGTGGATCGTTTTTTGCGAAAATGGCTTCTTAACGCAACCAACAAAAATACAAACAAAATACTTGACAGTGTTTTTTTTATATTGTATAATGGTGTATTACCATTTAGTGACTTTACAAAAAATAGATACATTTTAATATAATATCTTTTACCAAAGCAATATGGACACAAATACTATTGATCAAATCCTGCACCTTGTCGAAAAGAGCCAGCGAATACTATTGCTGACACACGCGCGCGCGGACGCGGACGGTTTGGGTGCCATGATCTCCACCTATTTGATTCTGAAGGATTTGGGAAAAACGGTCACCGCGGTGACGAACGATCCCGCACCGGATAATTTAGGATTTCTCCCCGCGATTGATATTGTCCAGAATTCTCTGGCGTCGTCTCATGATTTTATCATCACCTTGGATTGTAGTCAAACTCCGCTCAATAAAATCAAATACAATTTGGAAGGCAATCGCGTCAATATTATTGTCTCGCCAAAAAACGGTGACTTTTCCGAAAAAGACGTTTCTTTTTCTCAGGGGATTGAACAGTACGATTTGATCATGACGTTCGACACCGGCAATTTGGAACATTTGGGACCCATTTATGAGCAAAACACGGAGATGTTCTTTAAAACACCACTGGTGAATATCGATCATCATTCCAGCAATACCGACTTCGGTCAGGTGAATTTGGTGGATCTCGTGGCCTCGTCTACCACTGAAGTGCTGTATGGATTGCTGCTGCAAATGGAAAAACAGGCGGATAAAAAATTGATTACGGAAGATATCGCCACGTTGCTTTTGGCGGGAATCATTACCGATACCGGCAGTTTTCAACATGCCAATACTTCGCCACGATCGATGGAAGTGGCCGCTAAACTTTTGGATTTGGGAGCGCGCCAACAGGAAATCATTAAAAACATTTATAAAACCAAAAAATTAAGTACCCTAAAACTGTGGGGAATTGTGCTTTCCAAAGTTCAGGTGGATCCGACCTACCGTATGGTGTGGTCGACGATTAGTCAGGAGGATCTGCGAGATTCTGGGGCGGATTCGGAAGAAACGGGCAGTATTATAGATGATTTGCTCTGCAACACTCCGGGAGCTGAAGTGATCTTTTTAATCAAACACAATACGGACGGTGTGATTTCGGTGAGCATGCGATCAACATCTAATCAGGTGGATGTGGGTAGTTTGTGTGCCGAAATGGGAGGCGGAGGACATGTTCGTGCCGCCGGATTTAAGGTGCGGGACGGACGGTCTTTTGAGCAAGTGATGAGCGAAGTGATTACCAAGGTTCACGATTTTCAGAAAGAGCGACTGAATATTCATGAAGCAGAAACTGAAATGTCTGAAATGGAATCAGAAAAACCTCAATCCACCCCAACAATGGATGAGACGGTTTATGAACTGCCCGAGAAAAAAACCGAGGAAGTTATCCTTGCGGATCATTCGGAACCTTCCGGCTCCAAACAGGAGACCTATTTGGATTTTGACACCCCTACCACTGCTCCTAAGCCCAAGAAAGAACTGCCTGCTCTTAAAAAAGAAAAGAAGAAGGCCGTGACAAAAGAAGTTGAGGTGACTGAGAAGGTTAAACCAAAGCGGAAGAGGAGACATAAAAAAAGCAGTCCAAAGCAAGTTGATATTGCGGAGACTTCCAATTCACAAATACCGGAGATTGCCAGTATTACTCCCGCGGAGGCAAATGAAAGAGAGAAGCCGAATGAGATAAAGAAGTCAATGGTGGCAGAGCCTACAATGCCTGGTTCTCCCGACTTCACTCCGATGATAGAAACATCACAACCGATGGAAGCCGTTCCATCCCCCGCCACCCCTACTCCCACAACTGAGATTCCACAACCGATGGAAAATGTTGCTTCGCCGTCTATTCCTAACCCTGCTCCGGAAATGACAATGAGCAACCCCACGGAAACGGTGTATGCGCCGCAATGGCAAACAACACCTCCTGTAATATCCACGTCTCCAATGGTGACAGAAGAGACCCCTGTCATGCCACCCACAACTTCACAACCGGATGCGACGCAGTTTTATTCGGCTCCAGTTGCCGCTGTAACGGAGACGCCTGTAATGGCACCACAACCTGTCATTCAACCCCAGGTGACCGTACCTTATTCCGCCCCGGTCGTTGCCACCCCTCCGGTCGCGGTACCTCAAACACCGGTAGTAATGCCGGAAGCCATACAAAATACGCCTCCGGTGATGAATTCTCCTGTTCCTCCAATGGATTTTATTCCTTCGGTAGCGGTTCCGGAAGCACAACCTGCCGTTGTGCCAACCCCCCCTGTTATGCCGGAAGCTCAGATTCCCGTGGTTACTACCAACCCTGTTGTGGAAACAGTGGTTCCTCCGGTAAATGCTACTCCGGAAGCTCCTGCCACCGCCCCCCTACCCACACAGGCCAATCCACCAATGACTCCCCCCATATCCCCCTCGGAACCTTTGCCTGATGTCCCTGATTGGCTAAAGGCGGAATAATAATTTTTATTGTCTACTTTCCAATTTTCATTTTTCTGAAAATTTAAAAATATAAATTAAAAATTCAATAATATGTCATTAAGTTCCATTCTCAGCCAAGCTATCGCCATCATTACCGATAGCAACGATTAATTCGGCCAGTCTTCTCCGCCATGAGACCAAGGATTGCAACGCAAAATGCGCCATATTCCTTTGAATGTGCCGACGATCAGTCCGTTTTTTTTAAGGGCAAGACGTGTGTATTCCGAGCAGGTGGGGTGATACTTGCAGTACCCCTGCGGAAAAAAAGACTTTCCCCAAGCGCTGTGATCGGGAGATAGGATTTTTTGGTAACCATACACAAAACCTGCCACCATACGACGAGGGAGATGCCAGATGAATCGTAAAATCTCCTTAATCATAATTAATTTATTGGTTTATTATTTTATTAAATTAATAAAACGTTTTCGGTAAAAAACGTGAATAAATCAATAAATAACAATTAAAAGAAATTCATCGGATTGTATTTGACTCCATTGATGCGAACCTCGAAGTGAACATGGGGGCCGGTAGAACGCCCCGTATTTCCCATCCAGGAAATGGTTTGCCCCCGATCGACATACTGACCTTTGGTGACATAGAGTTTTTCGTTGTGCGCGTACAAGGTTTGCATACCGTCTCCGTGATCGATGATGATGTAATTGCCATATCCTCCGTTCCATCCATTACTTGCTTCAATGACTTTTCCCGGTGCGCTCGCGTAAATAGGTCCCTTGGCTCTGTTGGCGATATCAACGGCATAATGCCCGCGATGAAACCCTTGAGTTAAACGTGCGGCGCTAGTCGTGGGCCACAATAATTTGCCCTTGGAAACGCCTGTATACCCCCTAACAGGAGCGGACGGAGCGGAATAAGCGGTATGGGAAGGCTTAGGAATGGCTTTAACAGCCCCCGGAATGATGAGCATGGTATCGGCAATCAGTGATTCATCCTCGAGTTGATTCTGACGAACGATCGCCTCTTTTTCGATTTTGTACTGCTTGGCGATGGTATCGAGCGTTTGACCTTTTTTGACAGTATGAGAAGCACCATCTACCGGGAGAATTTTTAAGGTCATCCCTGTTTTTAACTGATTCGCGTTGGACAAGTTGTTTTCCCACATGATGGTTTCTTTTTTTAATCCAAAACGCTGTGCAACGGAAGAGAGCGTGTCTCCCGGTTCCACGCTGTATGCGAAAACATCGTTAAAACTACTGTGATCCCCCTCAATGGTGTTCAACGCGGGCTTGAGTAAGAATCCGTCTTCCATCATGATGTCGGCCAGAGCATTGTCGATGCTCTGATTGGTAAACTCAAACGCACCCATTTCATTTTCGTATGAACCTTCCGTGACCTGATACAAAGACATGAAAGGAGTGATGATCAAAAAGGCCACAGTGATCGCGATGACTTTTACGCCCAGCTGAGCTAGGGCGGGGTTGCCATCACCGCAATTGAATATTCGTTTAAATATGCGAAAAAAGAAACTGTCACATCGACCCCCCTTCTGAAAGGATTGTTCGGGTGAAGGCTCTTGGCTGAGTTTAGCATGACGAGCGAGCTGGGCTTCGATGTTTACTTTTGTTTCCGTATTGATGGTGAAACAACTAAAATATAAACTACAGCATTCCCCGGCAGTTCTAACAGGATGATTTTACGTATTTTTAAGCCAAAAACCAAACGTTTTTACTTGACTATTACCAAAAATAGTTGCGAAATGACCAATCAATCAATTGCTTGTTTTCCTGAAAGCGATCAGGGCTGTTTAGTAACACGGCGATGATCTCCTGGTTTTGAGCACCCCGAGCAAGATTGATGACACTTTCTCCCGCGGCATCGGTTGTGCCCGTTTTTACTCCCACAATGTTCAAATAACTCCCCAAAAGCTTATTCGTGCTGTAAAAATGATGACTTATCGCGCCATTGACGGAAAAAATCTCCGCGGAAGGCAGGCGGACGATACGTCTGAACTCCGGGTAACGAAGCGCGTATTTGGTGAGCATGGCCAAATCAAAAACACTGGCATAGTGCCCGTCTTCGTCCAATCCGATGGGATTTTTGAACTGTGTATTGAGCAAGTGCAGTGTTTTTCCTTTTTGATTCATGGTTTCAATGAATTGGTCAACGGAACCGCTGTGATAGGATGCCAAAGCCAAGGCCGCGTCGCCACCCGAACGCACCAGTAAGCCGGTGAGAAGATTGCGAATGGTCATTTGCTCCCCTTTTCGTAACCCGATTTTTACCCCTTCCACATTGTAATAATCATCTTTGACAGTAACAATTTCATCCAAATCATGTGTGTCTAAAATCAACACGGCAACCATGATTTTTGTCAAACTCGCCATCGGCAAAGGATGGTGTGGATTTTTTTCGTATAAAATGATTCCTGAGTGTGCGTCCATTACAATCCCGGCCTTAGCATCAATAACCGGCGCGAGTGTCTCTGCCTGCCTAACCGGAATGCGATTGACCTGTAATAAATCGACCGAATTGAACTCCGCGCCATTATTTTGCAGGGGCAAAAAATTGAGATTGGCCAACAAAAGAAAACTAAAAAGATAATGGAGCATTTTTTGGATTTTACCGAATTAATAACGGGCACACAAAGCATTTCCGGGACAGTAAATAACTTTTTCCCGAATACGTAAGTCAAGATAGACAATGTCTTCTTTATTTAGTTCCGCGGGCTCATAAATAGTTTTTAATTTATCGATTTGAGCCTTGTAATCCTTTTCAAGGGTGAGCCAAATGACGAGATTGTCTTTCGTCTTTAAGTGGATCTCACGGGCATCATGAAGATATTCCACACTCGTGATTTCCATATTTAAAGTGGCAGTAAAATACTGCACCGAATCCAGAAGAAAATCCATATGTTCCCTGAGAATAACTTGCTTGCGATCTTCAATGGGCTGGGAAAGCCCGCGAATGACGATCGTGATGAGCTCAAGATTTTCTTCCTGATCAAAAATGGCTTGTCCAATGCGGTTCAATAATGACTTTTGCTCTATGGGGTCTTTTTTTTCTTTTTGCTGTGCGTTAGGGTCGAGATTAAAAACGGACTCTGCCACTAATTCATCCAACAGCGGAGATGCCACAGAGGGGATCTCGGGAGAATTCTCGTGACTGGATTCAAGCTCTTTAATGGTGCGATCGAGTTCGGAAAAATGATCAACCGGAGGCTCAACAGGCTCCGGAAGAATGTAGTAAGCTTTTAAATTGGCGATGGTGGGATGATTTTCCAATCTTATTTTTAGGGTATCCGGCAACACTTTTTGGACGGTTACGGAGGCAAATTCAGGAAATTTTTGCCGGATGATTCGCACCACCCGTTGCTGTGGAAAAAAAAGGATATTTTTGCCAATGTATATATTCAATTCATTTTCGATGGCCAGACTGTCGATATTGAAATTATTCCGTACCACTTCAATGTTTTTGATGGAGACATAAGACGAAGACACCAGAATGGCAAAAATGATTATCATCCCCACAAAAAAAGCGATCAAAAGTGTGCGGTTTCGAAAGAAGTGAACGATATGAATCATAAAATTTTTTGTTTTTCTTCGCTTTTCAAAAGTCGCCCGGTGCCGCGGTCGTGTATACCAGCTGGATTTTGTGGGGTAGTAAAGCCGTTTTGGTTTCTTTTTTCGGAAAAACATAAAAATCGGACGAATGATAATGTAAGAATACATTTTGTGGGTTGTCATTGGCAAGAATGAAACTTCTTTGATTGGTTTCTGGGTACGGAGATCGTTACCACCTCAGAAAGTATCTTCGTGAACTTTTAAAGGGATAGGGGTAAAGTGGAGAAAGACACTTACCCCCTTTAACAACTATCCTCTATGACATCACGTTACCGGAGCTTAAGGGCTTCTCAAGAGCCAGAAGCCTGGCCAGAACTATTTTAAGGAACAATAACGGCAACGTTACGGCCACATCGCGGATACTGGGCTTCTCCAGGCTGTGTGTCAGGAGGGCGAGAGACGGTACCCTGGAAGACGCGGACCGTACACCGCACATTCAGCCGAATAAAACGGAGACAGGTCTGGAAAATCTGGTTTTGGCGGAACGGGAAAAAACCGGTTACGGCAAAGTAAGACTCAGAAAACACCTGAAAGCCAAATACAGTCTGATCATAAAAGAAGACGTGGTCGGAAAAATACTGAAGCGGAATCCTGTCAGAAAACAGAGTTATAGGCGTCCGCCCGAAAGCAAACCTCTCTATAACTACGAAGCTTTGCCGCCTTTTGAGGACGGTCATATCGACACCAAGCACATTGACGATTTCGGCGCCCTGAGAAAAATGGTGTTTAATCTAAGGCGTTATAATCTGCCTCTTTACCGGTGGACCTATGTATGTGCCAAAACAAAAACACGCTTTCCGGCGTACAGTTACAGCCTCGACAGCCCGTACGGCCGGCTTTTTCTTGGGCTTGTCATAACCTGGCTCGGGGCGTGCGGAGTGAAAACAGAAATGACCTTTCAGGGGGATAACGGACCGGAGTAGCGCAGTGACAGCAAGAGGAAAGAAGCGGAATTGAACAACCTCTTAATGCCTTCTGACGCCTCTTTCCGCAGTATCCCCGCGGGAAAGAAATATCTACAAGGTATTGTTGAGCGGAGTCACCGGACGGACGATGAAGAGTTCTACCGTCCTCATCCAGAACGGATAAAGTCCACCTCCGTTTTCCCGGGAAAGGCCCAGATGTGGCAGGATACCTACAATTCCCTCAGACAGTCATGGGGCAAAGGTATGCAGGGAAAAACACCCTTAGAAAAACTGCAGGAGTCTGATATTCTTCAGGCGGAGCCGATTCTCCGCTTTCCGATTATTATACCGGATGACCTATTCTCTGTCCTCAAAAGTGGTAACTATCTGTGTACCCATTACCCAAACCGGAGGTGTCCCGTCTTAAACTGCGGCTTTTTCTTGAGTTGAAACTTGCGAATGAAACCAAAATCCTGCAAACACAGGCGCAAACGGAGGAGATCGGGAGAATGCTGGGCGGCTGGATAAAATCCCTGCATAACCAATAGCCCTTAGCCGACGGACGAGCCCGAGATTGTCATTCCGGTTTTCAGCATGATTCCTGTTGAAGTTCGGCTGACCGTTGTTCGAATTCGCGATCGGGACGTTCGTATTTTCTGACCGGATTTTTCCGTTCCGCAACTGACGTCGCAACGGCAGCGCGTGCATTGATTTGCTTTTCTCATCCCGATTCAGTTCGGGATAAATCCGGCTCAGAAGTGGGAAAGACTTGAATCACTTGTCCGCCTGAGGCGGACTGTGTGCTTCATCCTCGCTACGGCTAGGACTTACGCCCTTGC
>PFOK01000116.1 GCA_002792495.1 Candidatus Peregrinibacteria bacterium CG_4_10_14_0_2_um_filter_43_11
CCTTTGCCCACTATTTCCTTCAAAATAGGCAGTGATGATATTGTGTCATTTTATTTTGATTTAGCTATATTCGTGCGATTTATACGATTGAAAAAAATCCAAAAAAAGATGATATTGTGAAATTGGTAAGACTGGGGACTCACGGTCAGCTGTATTAGGAAGACGGGATTTTGTGATTTTGCCAACGCGAAAAAAACAAGAAAGAATATTACTTTATAAAATTTTATTGACTTTTTTACACGGTTGATTTAGAATAAGAACGTAATCACGATAGAAAAGCGTCTCTTCATGTTCCGTCCTGAAGAGGCTTTTTTCTTATTATTTTTTCGGTTTACTTTTGTACTGAATTTTGGTCTTTAGATCACTAACAAGAGTCAGATGACCTTCCAGGATCCGCTTGATCAGGCTGGAGCAGTTCTCGGCACTAGGCACCAAAACCGTTTTCAGTTTACCTTCTTCTTTTAAGTATTTAATCAGACAATGAAAATCTCCGTCGCCCGTTACCACCACCGCTTTTTCGTACCGTTTGGAATCGATCATGACCTGCAAAACCAATTCCGCGTCGCAGTTGCCTTTGACTTTGCCATTTTTGAGTTCCAGAATGGGTTTGAAAATAAGATTAAAACCGGCATCCTGTAAAAAGCTGTACATCTGTTGTTCATCCGGCTTAAACCCCATAAACATGTACGCCTTGGTAACGTTATAGTGTTCTTTAAGGTATTTGCGGAAGCGCTTGTAGTCGATCTTCCAGCCGAGTTCACCAATAGCCATGTGCAGATTCTGCGCATCTATAAACGCGTAATTCAGCAGTCCTTTTTTTGGCTTTGCCCGACGTGTTTTTGTGTTTCTCATAACCAAATAGTACCAGAGTCCATCGGTTTATGAAATGGGATCCATTTTTACAGCGCTGCTTTGATAAACTCTCGGAAGAGCGGATGAGGGCGATTGGGGCGGGATTTGAACTCGGGATGGAACTGGGAACCGACCATGAAGGGATGATCTTTTACTTCCACAATTTCCATCAATTCGCGATCGGGAGAAATGCCGGAGAAAATAAGTCCTTTGCTTTCGAGTTGTTTTTTGAAGGCGTTGTTGAATTCGTAGCGGTGACGATGACGCTCCTGAATCAGTTCCGTTTTGTAGGCATGGTAAGCGTGCGTGTCTTTTAGCACCTTGCAAGGCCAGGAACCGAGGCGAAGGGTACCGCCTTTGGAACGTTTTTCGTGTTGATCCGGTAAAAAGTGAACCACTTTGTTTCGTGCCTTGGGGGAGAATTCTTCGGAAGTGGCGTTTTTGATTTCGGCGACATTACGGGCGAATTCAATCGCCATGATCTGAGCACCGAGGCAAAGGCCAAGGTAGGGGATTTTTTGTTCACGGCAGTATTGCGCGACGAGAATCTTGCCTTCGGTACCGCGTACGCCAAAGCCACCGGGAACAACGACCCCGTTCACCTGATGCAGTTTCTTCCATTCTTTCACATCGTTCGTTTCAATTTTTTCGGTGTCTATCCAGACCACTTTCGCTTTGCGCTTGTGATAAAAACTGGCGGATTTTATCGACTCAATTACCGAAATGTAAGCGTCATCGAGTTCGTTGTACTTGCCGGCGAGTCCGATTTTGATTTCTTCCGTCGAGGTTTGAATGCGTTTTATCATTTCTTCCCATTCTTTTAAATTGGGCTCACGGTATTTAAGGTTCAGTTTGCGGAAGATCGTTTCGCCCAAGCGATGTTTATGAAAATTGAGTGGAACTTCATAAATCGATTTCACCGTGGGTGCGGGGATAACGGCCTCGGGTTCCACATCGCAGAAACGGGAGATTTTAAGCAGGTGTTTTTTCTCTATTTTTTCATCGGCGCGCGCCAAAACAAGATCCGGATGAATTCCCATACTTTGGAGGAGTTTGACCGAAAGCTGAGTGGGTTTGGTTTTGAGTTCATTGGAGGATTTAAGGTAGGGGAGCAAAGTGAGGTGCACAAACAGCGTGTTCCCGCGGGCTTCTTCGTGGCGGAGCTGGCGCAGGGCTTCCAAAAACGGTTGCCCTTCAATGTCGCCTACCGTTCCTCCGATTTCACACAGCATCACATCGCATTTTGATTTTTTGGCCGCGTCCCGAATGCGTTTTTTGATTTCATCGGTAATGTGAGGAATAATCTGGATAGTGCCTCCCAAAAAATCACCTTTGCGTTCACGATCGAGCACTTCCTGATAGATTTGTCCTGTCGAGGTACTGCTGAGTTTAGAAAGCGGTTCGTCGATAAAACGTTCGTAATGTCCCAGATCCAAATCCGTTTCGGCACCGTCGTCGGTCACAAACACTTCTCCATGTTGAAAGGGGCTCATGGTTCCGGGATCGACATTCAAATAAGGATCCAGTTTTTGAGTGAACACTTTCACTCCGGAAGCCTTGAGAAGGTTTCCGATGGAAGCGGCAGCGATCCCTTTACCCAAGGAAGAGCACACACCGCCTGTGACAAAAATGTATTTGGGCATAGATAAAAAATTTTAAATTTTTAATTTCAGATTCTTAAACAAATAGAATAATTCAATACTCAATCCCCACTAACTTTCGTACCTTTTCGAGTGTTTTTTGGGCGATAGGACGAACCTTTTCGGCGCCTTTTTTAAGGATTGTTTTTACCTCCTCGGGATGTGCCTGATAATGCGCGCGCTTTTTTGCATAAGGTTCGAAGGTGGCTATTACCTTTTCGAGGAGCATTTTTTTCGCGTCTCCGTACCCCAATCCTCCTTGGCGATAGCGTTTGGCAAGCGCTTTTTGTTCTTCCGGAGTTGCGAAGAGTTTGTAGAGTTGGCACACATTGCAGGCATCCGGATCTTTGGCATCTTCCACACTTTTGCTGTCGGTAACAATGCTCATGACGGTTTTTTTCCACCCCTTTTCATCCGCAAAAATAGGGATGGTATTGTTGTACGACTTGCTCATTTTTTGGCCATCCGTCCCCGGAATGACCGCGACACCTTCGGAGATATCCGGCTCCGGAATCGTGAGTACGTCGCCGTACTGATGATTGAACTTGAGGGCGATATCGCGTGTGATTTCCAAATGTTGTTTTTGATCTTTCCCCACAGGGACGACATCCGCCTGATAGATAAGAATATCGGCCGCCATCAAAACGGGGTAACTGAAAAGCCCCAGGCTGGCCTGAATGCCTTTGGCGGTTTTGTCTTTGTAACTGTGAGCGCGCTCCATAAGACCA
This sequence comes from Candidatus Peregrinibacteria bacterium CG_4_10_14_0_2_um_filter_43_11, assembly GCA_002792495.1. Lineage (GTDB taxonomy): Bacteria > Patescibacteriota > Gracilibacteria > UM-FILTER-43-11 > UM-FILTER-43-11 > UM-FILTER-43-11. The sequence goes on from PFOK01000116.1 coordinate 3,221, forward strand.
AAAGGAGTGAGGGTAGAAAGAATCCACATGAGCTCAGTGACTTCCGGCACATCAGACTGCGCCCAAAAATAAGTTCGCTCAGGATCAATGCCCAGCGAAAGCATATCCATGGCCGCATTCAGCGTGAGTTCGCGTATGGCCTTAGGGTCGGAAAGGGAGGTGAGACAATGCAAATTGGCCACAAATAAAAAGAGGTCGCTACACTCCTGGTATTCGATCATACGCTTGATGGTGCCAAAGTAATTTCCTATATGAAGTTTACCTGATGGCTGAATACCGGTAAGGACACGCTTTCTCTTAGTGGATTCCATATGCACGAACTTTAACAAACGAAGAGGGGATCGGTCAATGAATTGCTTTTTACCTTTTCGGATTTATCTAGGTTCTTATAGCGAGTTAATGGGTAAATATCAGGCTGCCAAGGAACAGGGTGATTGGCAGAAAGGCAAAAAGCAGGGTTTTGATGAAGCGTTCTTTGCTACGGAAGCCGAATCGCTTCCTTTCCAGGGTTTCAATACGGTTGTTCAGGCTCTCAATATAAGCGTTGATGATATGGTATTTAAAGTAATTGAGTATCTCTGTCTGCCAGTTTACGAGCGTTCTGCTCTAATTCGTTACGGTTGTTTTTCCTGTTATGTTGTCTTTAACATGCCACTCCACCGACAAGTCGGGCTCTATAATTATCTTTGTACTTGTAGCATTAAAATGAATTTTCACGTATTTGCCCTTACTTTCATCATCAGAGTTATAATAGGTATTGCTGTATTCATCAGTATATTCCTTTATATCAGTTGAAAAAGTAATCACTAAGTTTATACCCTCGCTATGAATATCAAGCGATGTATTTTCTAATCCCAAAACAAGCTGTTTATTTAATTGAGCAACAATATCAAATAACTGAAACTTGATCTCCTTTTCTTCAGATCCATGTGGATCCATATTGGAAATTTGTTTATTCAATTCATCAACCTTTGTTTTTAGCTGGGTAAAAAGCTCATTTTCTGTGGTTCGCTGCGTCTTCTTCGTTTCATCATAAGCAGGCAACATTTTTCTTTGTGTCGTCGGAGTAATTGGAATTATCCTTTCATTAATTATACTCTTCGGAATAAATGTCATCCTTCCCTGAAATAATTCTGGATTACCAGCATAAAAAGCCACGCCGACAACAACGACAGCAAGAACAGACAATAGGATTTTGTTTTGTTTTTTCATTTTTATCTTTGGTTATGAATAAAACTAAATATAGTATAACATACCCCCCCCATAACGCAACCAAAATCACCAAAAATGGCCTTTACAAAAAGGAATAAGAAGTTTTGGCGAGCAAAATTCACCCATTTTCCCCCTCAAACGCACATCCGTGCTGATTTTTATTAAGAAATAAATTGTTTTCCACGGTGGTTAAGCTCTTTCAGGATGAATCAGGAGGAGTGGCAAGGGGATTTAGGGGGATGCTGAAATATTATTTAGAAGAAGCTGCAAAACATTGTGGGGTCATTTTCTTAAGAAGGGAGCCGGAAGATACGGCTAATGAGCAGGATCAATAAGAAATTATTCTTGCCCTGCTTTTTGAGCGTGTTACAATAAAAACAATATAAAATTAACACTAAAAAATATGTCTACTCAGCTTTCGATCGCTTTTGGCGAGAGTCCCGATCCAGCTGTCAAGGTGGTTACTTTGACCGGAGAAATGGACGAGATCAGTTTGGAAACCCTGAAAAATCAAATGGATCCCGTGCTGAATGACAGTGCGATAAAAGCCGTGATTTTTGATTTGCAGAACCTCAGCTTTATCAATAGCAAGGGCATCGGTTATTTAGTGGCGGTTCACACGCACCTTGCCAAAGATCACCGTAAACTCCTTCTCGCTAGGGCACAGGAGGCGGTGATGGATGTGATCAGTTTGGTGGGGCTTACCAGTATTATTCCTCATTTTGAATCTCCGGAAAAGGCGTTTCAGGGGGCTCTGTAATGACCGACGGGATCGCGCTGATCTGCGCCACCGTTTTTTCCCACTTTTCCAAATATTCTTTCCGGCGGTCGTGATTGTGGAATTTAAGAATGTCATCTTCGATGATCACACTCGCGTGTTCATCGAGCCGTTTGCCGGCGGCCTCAGTTTTCTTTTTAAACGTTTTTTTAAGCAAGGTTTCGATTCCATTCCCGAAATGTCCGTTGAGCATCCATTCCAAAAAACGCTTAAAAAGGCTTTCCCGTGAGGGGTAAAGGTGTCGTTTGCACGAATCGGGCACGGTGAGGTTGTACTTCTCTTTAAGCCACGACTGATTGGCTGCCTTAAACAATTCATAGGTGATTTCGCCGTAAATGGGAGTCAGGGTTTGCGCCCAATAAGCCAAATAAGGATCTTCCGGAGTGATCTGTAATATTGTCATATCCATTCGGCGGGTTGTCACAAAAAAACTGAGGCAGAAACGTCCTGCCACTTTGTTCCCGTGCCGTCGTACGCCAAAAAACTGAAGAATCAATGTGATGATGAGGCGCGCGATCCACATGCGCTCCGGCTCAATCACAACAAAAAGATCAATATCCGAGGCTTCATCCACATTGTCATAACTCAGGTTATTGCACACGGCGATCATCCGTACAAACGGAACGCGTTGCATGTATTGAGAGTAGAGTCGAACGCGATTCCAGAATTTTTCGGCAATAAAACGTCGGGCGTTACGGGTGTTTATGATTTCTGTGTGTCCTTTGAGTACATAATAATCTTTAATTGTTTCCAGCTTTCCTTCCTCCACCATCCCGCCAAGGATTCCTTTCACTGCTTTGATGTGAACGGGTTTATCGTAACGGTACAAGCGTTCCCTGATCTCCTCCGCGGTGAGCGGAAAATCAAAACAATCAAAGAAAGCGATGGTTTTTAGAAGAGAGGTTTTGAGCATGAATCCATTTTACCGAATATACCGAAGGCGAACAAACGTTTGTTCGCCTTACGGTGATGATATAAAATGAGCGCATGACCAATTTCTCAAAAATCATCGCTAAGGCGCCCGAAGGATCCGGGATTTACAAATTCCTCAACGATCAAAAAGAACCCCTTTACGTCGGCAAAGCAAAAAATCTTAAAAAACGATTGCAGTCTTATTTTCGCGCTTCCGCGAATCACGGCATAAAAACCGCAAAACTGCTCGAAAAAGTGGAGAGTGTCGAATGGATCGAAACCAACAGTGAGGTGGAGGCACTGATTTTGGAAGACAACCTCATAAAAACCCTTCAGCCGAAGTACAACATCCTTTTAAAAGACGACAAAAACTTTCAGTACATCAAAGTTACAGTGCAAGATGACTACCCCGAAGTTTACAGCGTTCGTCGTATTTTAAAAGACGGTGCCAAATATTTTGGCCCCAAGACCAACGGAATGGATGTACAGCGATTGCTCGAGTCCGCGAAACGGATTTTCGGTTTGTGCAGCGTTAAAAATATTACGGTCAATCCCACAGGGGAATCTGTGGGTGGAGCAAAAATCGCGGTAAAAGTAGGCGGAAGCGCGGCCATAAGGCCGTGTCTGGATTACCACATCAAACGCTGCACAGGGCCATGTGCCGGTATGGTCACGCCGGAGGAATACCGAAAACAGATCAACGCGGCGATCGACTTTTTATCCGGAGATTACAAAGTGGCGATCGATTCACTGAAATCCCAAATGACGCAGTACGCCCTCGAAAAAAAGTTTGAACGCGCCGCCGCCTTGCGTGATCAGATCAATGCCATCGAAAGAAGCGCTCACAAACAATTGATCACTGACACCACCCTTGTCAGTCGCGACGTGATCGCGTTTGTGGAAGATTTGGGGAAAAATTATTTCATCCTCTTTCAAAGTCGTGGCGGAAAATTAATTGCCGAAGAACGTTTCGTCTCCGAAGGGGGGGAAGCCGCTCCGGAAGTGATGGAAGCGTTTTTGCGTGAATATTATGCCCTTGCAGCCGACATTCCCAAAGAAATCGTCATTTCGGTCGAACCGGAAGAAAAAACAACGCTCACGGAATACATCAAAGGTCACACCGACCATACGGTCAAACTCATCCATCCAAAAATCGGTCAAAAAGACGATCTCATCGCCCTGGCGGAAAAAAACGCCCGTTCGTTTGCGGAGGCCAGTCGGGTGAGCTGGGAAGCCGCTGAAAAACGAGCCGAAATCGCGCTTGAGGAATTGAAAAAAGTTCTGAAACTTCCTGAGCTTCCCAAGCGGATCGAATGCTATGACATCTCCCACCTTGGCGGCACCGAAACTGTCGGGAGTATGGTTGTTTTTAAAAAAGGCAAACCGGCTAACGTCGATTACCGCCAATTCCGTTTGCGCACTACCGTTAATCAGAACGACGATTTCAAGAGCATCAACGAAGTGATCACGCGTCGGCTCAATTATTTACCCGAACAATTGCCGGAAGGCTACAGAATCCGCAAAGCCAAAAAAGCCGATTTTCCGTTCATCGAAGAAACCTGCAAAAAAGAACCCGTCAACGATTGGAACCTGAATGTGAAACATTTTTTTGTCATCGAAAAGAATAAAAAAATCGTCGGTTTCATCCGTCTCCATCCGCTCGATGATTCCGTCGATGACTTAAGTTCTTTGTGGGTCGCCAAAGAAGAACGCGGTCAAAAACTGGGGCATCATCTCATTACCAAAGCAATTGAATCAAGCAAGCACGGCCGTGTGTACATCGATGTCGTCAAAGAGCTCGAAGAATACTACCTCAAGCTCGAATTCGAGGTGCTCCGTCAGCCCCCGCAAGCGATGCTCGATAAAATCACGCGACTCAAAAAAGACAAACGGGCATGGAAAAAGGCCGAAACCCTGCGTGGCAAGAATTTTGAACTCGTGTTCATGGTGTACCAAAAAAAGAAGAGAGACCTTTCCTTCTCCGCTCGCCCTGATCTCATGGTCATCGACGGCGGCAAGGGCCAATTGAGTAGCGCGCTCAAAGCGATGGAAGAGAAGGGGATTGCGATCCCCCTCATTTCGCTAGCCAAAGAAAAGGAAAAGGTTTTTGTTCCGGGAAAATCCGACCCACTCAACCTAAAAAACAATTCCGAAGGCAGTTATCTCCTCCAGCGTATCCGCGACGAGGCCCACCGCTTCGCCATCAGTTTCAACCGCAGTAGCCGTGATAAAAAAATGACCCAGTCCGTACTCGATACCATCCCCGGAGTAGGCCCGAAGCTCAAAAAACGCCTTCTCACGCACTTCGGCTCCGTCCCCCGCATCCGCGAAGCCTCTCTTGACAAACTCACTCCCATTTGCGGTGAAGGCATTGCAGTGAAGATTAAGGAGGGTCTGTGATATCGAATGGAACCATCCAGCCTGCGACGGGGGAATAACCTTCTCGTCTACTTAACCTGCTTTTAAGGCCTCTTGTTCTATTTTGGGAATTCTTTTTTTAGCCACTTCCGTGCCGGAGTCGTTTAATCCCCCTGCACCCCTTTTTTAAGGGGGCTTTAGTGGGTATTTAACCAAAATCCCCCTGCCTGCCCCGAACGTAGCCGCGGGGACAAGGGGGATGCCAGGGGGTTAAACCTACCGGTAGTGGTTCTGTTATGCCACAATCTATCTCGCTGAAAAAAGGAACGCCAGTCCCGCCTACCTGCGCGAAGCTGCTACGGCAAAGACAGGGCGATCCCCAAAGGACCCCCGTTCGGGCGACAACACCCCTAAGCTTCAATAAAAGTAAGGAGTAATGTTGGGAGTAGAGGGGAAGGTTTTTTAGGTTCAACAAAAGCGGATCCATGGAAAACAGATCCGCCTTTGAAGCTTTTTTTACAGAATATCCGTCAGGCATTTATGTCTGGCACCATCGCAGAGATTCTTGCTTATTCTAAGCCTCAAATCATCTGTTAATTCACCGATGGGGTGTTCCATTAAGAACGGACAGCCGTATACTGTGTCATTTGGATCAATCACAAAAAAATTCACTCCCGCAGGGCAATACTCATTGCATTTTGCAAGTTCTTCTCCTTTTGTTCCTTCTTTGGGGCCAAAATTTCCTTGAATTTTCACCATCAGTTCGGTCTTATCGTATCGCTCACGTACGTCATCTACCAAATGGAAGAAACGTTGTCTTTCTTCATCCGTTAGCACGCGTTTTCCATCTTCTTTGGCACTGCCGGATTTTATGTATTTTATAAAACTGACTCCGTTCCCTCCCATGTTGTGAACCTGATCACATATATCACCAACCATTTCGAAATTATCCAGGGTGATGGTCACGGCGATTTGGGTTCGGAACCCTCGCTCTTTGGCCTGCGCCACAACATGCCGAACAATTCGCTCGGGAACGCTATGCAGATCTTCCTGGATTCCAAAATGAAGACTGATTTGCAGTTCCTCAATGCCGTATTCTCGCAACCGATCAAATAGTTCAGGTTTTTGGAACAATAAGAGTCCGTTCGTTAAAATATATTTTTGATCTGCCCGGCGATACGCTTCCAGATACTCCAGATCCGTTAATGTTTCGCTTCCCGCAATAATAATGCGGAAGTCGTTTCTAAATTTATCCACCAGTTCAAGAGTAGCCTCGGGTGATCGCACTCCTTCGTAGGGGAGATAGCAGTGATGGCAGGCCATATTGCAATGTGGCTTGTCATTAACCATCAGTATCATGGTGGGCTGCTCGGACTCGTGACGGGATTTTAATGTACTCATAATAAAAAACTTAAATAATAAAAAAACACCTCTTTTTTTAGAGGCGCATGATCACGAACTATTTAAGTTTTATAACCTTTACCTCTAAAAAATTTGTATGCTGCTCCACCAAGCCATGACTTGGAGGAGATTTTTTTGCCCAAATTGTTTTATTGGTACGATTTTCATAAAGAAACTTATTCTGAAATCAGTTTACATAGAAAAATAATATTGTCAAGTTTTTGCTGCATGAGGCACTAGTGTCCCAAGAAAGTTTTGAGTGAGGGGCTAATTTTGTTTTGGTATAAACGAAAAAAG
>PFOK01000053.1 GCA_002792495.1 Candidatus Peregrinibacteria bacterium CG_4_10_14_0_2_um_filter_43_11
ATAAAGTTAAAGTGATTTTGCGTTACTTCAATTTTATATCAGAAATTTAATTAGTCAATGTACTAGAGGAAATTCCGAAAGTAATTCCGGAAAATTATCTGCGTGATTACGCCGAACGTAAAATCAACAAAGGGATAAAAACACGTATGCTTTCGCCATTAACCAAGAAAGCGCTGAGGTATCTTGATCATTATTACCCAAAAAATTACGACAAAAATTTAACGGAAATCCTCTTCATCAATCCTCAGGAATACCCCTTCGAATACGAAGTCAATATTTACGATCATTTTGTTTCCATGATCTCACTCAATGCAGATGAACCGATTGGAATCATTATGGAAAGTGCGCTTTATGCCAAAACACAACGTTCTATTTTTAATCTAGCCTGGCTGGGGGCAACAAGTTTTGTGGCACGTTAACCTTCTTTCTTATTATTTCCAATTGGTCACCAATGGGTTCACCAATAGGTTTGCCAATTAGAATAATTAATAAACCTCGCTCAAATAACATTCTCCACACAAAACCTTTTCCGGACGATCCGGCGCATAGGTGGTTTGAATTGCGGATTGGCATTTGGCGCACTGACGTGAATAAAGATGACGAGGGTTTTGAAGAGCGGTTCTTTCTAAGTGACGTTGTCTTGGGCAACGATGTGGAATGGGCAGTCCTTTTAACCGATAAAATTTTAATTCCTGAGGCGTGATTTTAAAAGGCTTGCCTGTCACCTCACAAGTAACCGCCCAATGGAGAATATCATCCGGAACACCACTGATATTATCGGGGATACGCTGAGCCGGAATCTGTTTTAAAGCGGGTGAAGCGGACAACTCATAATCACACCATGTCCACCCCCGAGCCAAAACCTGATCACGGGTCATCGGAAAAAACTCCTGAGCCTTGGTTTCGTTATAGCCAAAAGGGGAAAAAGAGAAAGGGAAAAACTCGCCATATTCTCCGGTGCTTTTCATGTATTCAATTACTTTCGGAATCAACTGAACATACTCCTCTTTTGTATATTGTTTGTTCAAAAAACAGTACTGATGATTTTTTAAACCCACACACCCAAAACAAGTACTGCTGTTCTGACAATTGTCACAGTAGGCCATGTTATCCGAGTGATACGTTAGATTACAAAACTTAGCGAATTTCAAATCAACCCCGGCCGTCACTTCATAAAGCATTTCCCCTTGGCCCACTCGTGTCACATCATAAGCATCCTTTATTTTTTCCGATTCATACAAATAGCGGGCATCTTCGGCATCTTCCACCGCAAAGGCGAATTGAGCGTTTTTCGAATTCACGATGTAATCCCCCGTGCAGTTTTCGGAATTGATCATCCACGTATCCCGTTTTGACATACCGGCTTTCAAGGCTTCAAACTGTTTTTTAAACTCAAGAAAAAAAGTGCGATCTGTTTTTAAGCGTTTGATGACCGAAAAACATTCTTCCTTGGAAGCGGGCTGATTTAAGATATGATTTTTACGATTCCGAAGGGAAACACAGCCCACCAAGCGTTTCGATCCACGACAATCGAAAGCAAAAAAAGACTCGGTGACATTGGAACACAATTCAAGATAATTGGAATGGAAACAGTCCTGCGAAGCAAAACACTGATAGCACATTTCCAGACGATTGCAGAATAGAAGATCCATACAATCACGGCAATTAAAAGCCCAGTCGCTATAATGTGTATCCTCCGAATTGACGATAGAGCTACCCATATAACAATTATGGTTTTTGGAACTGTGTACCGTAAATTCCGAATTTTCGCTTTGCGTGTTAAAAATCGCTAAACGGGGAACCTTGGCTCGCATTTCGGCATACTGCTCAAAAAACGAATGATTAAAGTCAAAGTCCTGACCATAAGAAAGCGGATCCCATTTGTCGGACCAGAAACAGCCTGAACATAAAACAGGAATATTTTTACCTGCCAGTCCGGCAGGCGGGTCAGGCGAATAAATAGAGACAAGGCTCTTTTTACAAAGAGAACAATTGTTTTTATAAAAATTACTGTCGTTCCGAAAGGCGATACGTCTCTGTTGTCTACAGTCAGGACATAGCGTAGGACTGGGAACGTTCATTTTGGCATAAATCCGCTCATCCGATGGAGTGATCTCAAACGATGATTGACAATGTTTACAATTCTTCATAACACAACGGAAATCCTGCGAAGGCGAGACGTCAACGTCTCGCCTGCAGGATAAAAATTAATAAATTTCTTGTAAATAACAATCCTCACAATATACCGTTTCCTGCCGTTCAGGTGCATACGTAGTTTGGATGTCGGACTGGCATTTGGCGCATTTACGGGGAAAAAATTGAGGAGGGTTCCTAAAATTCATGCGATTTACATCCCGTACGTCCGGATGACAACGGGGAATTGGAAGACCTAATTTACGATAGAATTTAAGTTCCTGTGGAATGATTTTAAAGGGTTTTCCGCTCACCTCACACACAATTGCCCAATTAAGAATATCATCGGGAACATCCGCAATAGAATCAGGTAAACGACGCGCAAGAATAGTTTTATCAGCCTTAATTTCAGCCTCATAATCACTCCATTTCCATCCGCGTCTGCGCGCTTCTTCTTTTTTAATCGGATAATTGTAATTGGCAACCACTTCGTTATAACCAAAGGGGCTAATTTTTGGTGGAAAAAATTCACCATATTCTCCGATCGATTTCATATGCTCAATAATTTTGGAAACGAGCCTCTCATATTCCGATTTCGTATACTGTTTGTTTAAAATACAATATTCTCTTTTCTTCAGGCCAACACAACCAAAACAATTTTTCGTACCGTTTACGCATTGCACACAATAATAAGAATAAGTGGGACCATAAGAAGAATTCAGCAAAAAGGCCGAGTGATAAATATCAAATCCTCCACCAATGACTTCGTAACAAAGTTCTGCAGAAGCAAGAGCATAAGTATCAAGGATGTCTTTCGTTTCAAAGGGCATGTAATTACAATAACGATCGTCCTCACCACCGGCAATATCATAACTTTCAGTAACGTTCTTACAGTCATGCAAATATTCACCGGAAGAATTTTGACAATTCAGCATATGAAATGGACGCTTGGGAACTTGGAGATAAATGCCACGAGATTGTCGCCCATATTCCTCAATTTTGGATGGAGTAAAATGCAGAAAATTAAAATAATTACGCCACGCCTCCGGTGTGACCTGTTTATTAAAAATAAAATTTTCCTTGTTGCGCAAACCATGACACCCAAAACAATTCTTGCAACCTTTTAAGTCAGTTGAAAAATAGCAATCATTAGAATTATCGACATCCTTGCAAAAATAACAGTTGTAAATCTTCACACAATCGATACATTCATAACACAACTGCGCCTCATAAATGGCCGTACAATCCATGCAATCCGCACAAGAGTCCGAACGATACGAATAATATGTTCGTTCGCAACGATCGGTATTAATGGTTAAATAACAATCTTTTAAGTTAAAACAGTTATTGTTGTAATCAGCATTTTCTGACTGTATTACCCACAACGAAACAAGGGGAACCTGATGCCATAATTCATCAAACTGTTCAAAAAAGGGGCGAGAGAAATCAAAATCACGTCCGTAAGAGAGAGGATCCCATTTATCCGACCACCAAACATCCTGAGAATAAACCTTATAAGAACTTTCAGGAGAATAAAGCGCAACAATTGATTTTCCGGTAAAATCACATTTCCGACGATATAATTTACGTTCATTTCGAAAGCATAAACGCCTCTGCATGCGACAATCAGGACAAAGCGTTGGTCCCGGAATAAAATATTTTTTACCATCAAGCTCAGGGCTCACCCGTTCCAAAAATTGCTGATCTTCTTTTGTAACTTCAAACGATGATTTACACTCTCTGCAATTCATAGCGGGAAGCGGGAAGATGGAAGCATTTGGCTTATCGCCTAAAGCTTATAGCTTACCGCTAATTTAATAGATAGAGGAAAGATAGCATGATTCGCAATAAACCGTTTCCGGCCGCTCCGGAGGATACGTGGTTTGAATTTCCGACTGGCACTTCGCGCATTTTCGGGAATAAAGATGACGGGGATTCCTCAGATGAACTAAATCCAAATAACGCTGATCGGGGTGACAGTGAGGAACAGGAATATTCATTTTTCGATAAAATTTAAGCTCTGCCGGTTGAACCTTAAATGGACGCCCTGTTTTTTCACACACAATCGCCCAATTCAAAATATCATCAGGAATATTAGCAATGGAGTGAGGCAGCCGATTGGCAGAAATGGTCTTTTGGACATCCTGAAGATGGTCTTTTAGATCACGCCATTTCCACCCGCGCGCAAGAACCTCTTCTTTGCTCAAAGTGGAAAGCTCATTGGCAAATGTTTCGTTGTAACTAAAAGGCGAAATGGAAGGCGAAAAATAAATCCCCCACTCCCCCGTTTTGTTCATATGTTCAATAATTTTAGGAACCAACTGTTCATATTCTTCTTTTGAATATTTTTTGTTCAAAATAGAATAGGACGTTTTTTGATGAATCCCATCGCAACCAAAACAATTTTGTGCATAAAGACAAACATGGAGATAAAGAGAATCTGAGCAAATAATGGGGCAAAAAGAACAAAGAACACGTTGGCAACGATCTCCTCCTGCACTGATCTCATAACACCGCTCAATTTTCTCATCAAAATTCGTGAGATCCATGGAATCTTTTACAGTAACGCAGTCATATAAATAACGTGAATCCTCGACATCAAAACAATCAAAGCAAAAAGTGGCATTTTTACAATTCTGAATATAGTCCCCCAACGAATCCTGACAATTAATTTGATTTTGAAAACGCTTGGGGGTAGAACCGGAGAAAGTTGAAAATCCCTGCATCAAATCAACCGGAGAAAGCTTCATTTTTGCAGAAACTCTCCTCTCATAATCCTCCTTACTGCAAGGTTGATTATTGATGTGATATTCCTTGCCAACAAGATCGGAGCACATAAAACAATTCTTACAGCGAGTTGAATTCGCAACATAAAAACACTCCGAACAGTTCCGACAATTTAAAAGATGTTGAGATTGATAGCATTGATTGCAATTAATGGAAGAATAAAGAAGATCACAATGATCGCAATTCACACAGTCCACAATATCCCTGGAATTCTGGTTTTTGCGACCGTAAAGACAGGTGTCCACATAATAAGATCCAGGGGACATCATGGAATTTTTGCTATAAGCGAGCCAATTTGCATAAGGAGAATTCTCATTATTAAACTGCATCATCCCCATTTTCGGAACCGATTTCATGAGTTCATCAAATTGCTCGAAAAAAGGACGGGAAAAATCAAATTCCAGACCATAATTGGACGCATCCCATTTGTCAGACAGCCAACACTCATGGCAATAAACCGTATAGGGGGAATCGGCAGGATAACAAAGAATTTTTGACTGCCAGCACAGATCACATTTGCGATGATAAAGATGTCGCTCATTCCGAAAAGTAATACGCCGATGACAACGACACTGAGGACAAAATACCGGTTCGGGGAGAGGATATTTTTTACCCGCGACAATAGGACTGAGCTTATCGTAAAACTGACGATCTAAATCCGTGACTTCGAACGATGATTTACATTGGGTACATTGTTTCATAGTACTACAGTGCTACAGTGCGCTACTTACATAATGTTACAGACGCGCCATGGCGCGTCTCTAGCACTGTGCACTGTCGCACTGTTAAATTAACGGTTCTTCAAATTCCTGTTCCATGTCCGGTGCCATATTTTCTTCGGTAAATTCACCCGCCTCATCCCATTTACTCAACTGCTTTTCAACCTCCTCACGCGGAGTGCAGTATTTGGATCGGGACAAAGCAATAATTTCGTCCGTTAAATCATTCGTCACAGGAGGAACATCGAGGGTACGGGCGGAAAAAGCCTCGCGAATCTCACCGTTAACTGACATTTTAATATAAAACTCACGAACCCCAAGGTTAATGATATCGCGTTTGGTAAAAACAGGATTGTATTCCGCTTCCAGAATTCCGGCGTCATCGGAGCCTACACGGAAGTTGAGCATGGAACCCACATTACCAAAAACCGTTTTTTGAATCACTTCATCGAGTTGCCCCATGTACTGATGCGCGATGGTAAGATTGAGACGGTATTTACGCGCTTCGGAAATGATTTCTTCAAAAGTGTCGGTGGCAAAATTCTGGAATTCATCGATGTAGAAGTAAAAATCCTTCCGATCTTTTTCGTGCAATTCCGCACGCCGCATGGCAGACTGATACACTTTCGTCACAATCATCGCGCCCAAAAGCTGCGAATTTTCTTCACCCAAAAGTCCTTTAGAAACCTTCATGAGCAAAATCTTCTGATTATTCATCACATCCGCGATATCGAACTTACTTGCAGGCTGACCGATGATATTGCGAATCATGTTGGTGGCAACCAACTGCCCCACTTTATTCAAAAGAGGGGTGATGGCTTCAGCGTCAAATTTTTCGCTCCATGCGGCAAATTCCGAAACCCAGAAGTTCTTTACCACCGCGTCTTTGATACGGGAAATGATCTTTTGACGGTAATTCTTGTCCGTCAGCATCTTAAGAATAGAAAGGATACTCGTGTTGGGGCTATCTAAAAGAGCAAGTGTGGTATAGCGCAAAACATGCTCAAGACGATCGGACCAGTTGTCGCCGAATAGTTTTTTAAAAATATCCAAAAACCCGATAGTGAGCTGCATTTTATAGGCTTCTCCCACAGACTCCATAGGGTTAAAAGCAACCGGAAAGTCGATGTCGGAAGGATCAAAAATAATCACATCATTCTTGCGATGCTCAGGAACATAGCGAAGAACAGCATCAACGAGATCTCCATGGGGATCGAGTACCGCCACCCCATGTCCTGCGTCAAAATCCTCTTTGATCAACATTTCCAGGAGTTTAGATTTGCCGGAACCCGATTTACCCACCGTATAAAGATGACGACGACGATCCGAACGCAGAATACCGAAATCAACATAATTATTGTGATAATTGGTTTTACCGAACATAGAAATTTGAGAGCCGGGTTTGCTGGGCAAATCCTGAGGAGGTTCAGATTTACGCGCCAAAACGTGCACAATATGGGGAGTGTGATCGGAATTAGGATAATGATAAAGCGAAGCCAACTCCTTGACTCCCATAAGATAATGACCGGAAAGCGAACGATTGCGATACAGGTTCACAAAACTCGTGGAAGTGCTTTTTCGACCGGCGGCAAACTCCTGAATATCGGTTTTATTGAACTGATAAAAGCTATTGATAATCGCTTCCAGTTTGCGCTTGGCTACATCAGGAGTTTTCGCGATATACGCACAACGAACAATCACATCATAAGGCTCAAAGCCATACTTTTCTTCCGAAAGACGCTTGCGCAATTTACGAATGGAATCCTCCCCCTTGGTTGCGCGAAACCAGTCACGCACATGAAAAACCTGACGCAAACGCGCAAAGCGCATGGCCCAGTTTCGTTTGAAGTGGTATCCGGCACTTTCATTTTTCGGGTTAGTGACAATCTGAACCCAGACTTGTTCTCCGGAACTGATTTTTGAAATAACCGAAAAAAGACCGGATTGACTATCCTCCGTAAATTCATCGTAAGTCTTAAAGGGGTAGACATCAAAGAAAGAAAAATCCAACGTAGTCCCGGCAACAGCCTGCTTTTCCGGATCAAATCCAAGGGTGTAATCTTTGGTCGACTTGATTTCACAATCAGGAAAGGTGGAATAAATCAAACCCTCAACAGTCTCCAATAAATCGTCAGGAACCACCACATAACAATAGGTGTATTGTTCATATCCAAAAAACTCGAAAGAAACGACTTTACCCTTTACCGTGTTCTGAAGATTAACCAGAACCTGCTGGAACAATGCCTCTTTTTTCGGATTTGCCGCTTCCCCCTGCGGAACGACCACGTGAAGATAGTGCAGTTTCATAAACAAAGAAATTATCGGAAGAAATAGCGTACAGAAAATAAATCGGAAAAGAGGACTTTGGCTCCAATCATAACAGGAAAAGAGAAGATTTGACAATCTTTCTTCCCCTCTAGGTCAACGATTCCTGGTAGCACTTTTCGCAATAAATCTTTTCAGGCCGACTAACCGGATAGGTGGTTTGAATATCCACCCCGCACAAATCACATTTCCGACCATAAAGAACACGAAGATTGCGCAAATTAAACCGATTTTTATGCCGACAATAAAAACACTTTTTAGGAATGGGAACTCCCTGATTTTTATAAAACTTCAATTCCTGTTCGATGATCTTATAATTACGACCACAATCTTCGCAAGCCAGTAGCGCGCCGCAAATGGAATTGTCGACATCGTGGTTATTATCCGGAACCTGCAAAGTAGCCGGTTGATATTCTGTTTTGTCTTTTTCCAACCATCTCCAGCCTCGGGATTCCACCCCTTCTTTGTTCAACGTAAAATATTCCTGAGCGATGGTTTCATTATAAGCAAAATCGGAATATTGAGCAGGAAAGAATTCGCCAAATTCGCCAGTCGACTTCATGTGTTCAATAATTTTAGGAACAAGTTGTTCATATTCTTCTTTTGAATATTGTTTGTTAAAAATACAGTACTGCTTATGACGTAAGCCGATACAACCAAAACAATTTTTGGAATAGTGAGTGTAAAAACAATAATCCAAATCACTTGCCTCGCTAAAACAAAACATGGAGTGCCGAAGATTTTGTTCATTGTATCCACAGAACGCGACATCGTAAAAGCGCGCGATGCCATCCCCGCACTCATCACAATCCATACAATCCTGCGCCTTACCAAAAGCACGTGTAAAATATTTACAATCCCATAGCTCCATGGAGTCATAACAATATTCGGCACCCTTGGAGTACACAAGGTAATCCCCTATTACATTTTCATTTTGAACCCCATGCATGTATTTCTGGGGGAACTTGATTTTAAAATCATGCCAGTCTTTAAAATATTTAGCGAGCTCTGTGTGTGATGACAAGCTTTTCATCAATTTTTCAAACGTTTCTTTATCGTAAGGCTTATTGAATATGTGATATTCCTTATTTTTTAAATTACTACACATAAAACAATTCTTGCAGCCAACGCAATTTTTCAAAAAGGCACTGCTATTGCAATTATCGCAATCCTGAGAGTAATAAAGGGAAAAACACTTGGTGCAATCCACACATTCATAACAAAGTTCGCATTCTTTTAGGCGATAACAATCGACACAATTTTTACTCTTATTGACACCCAAACTGTAATAGCAATCCCAGTCATAATCGGAATCGAAAAGCATATAACAATTTTTATTCTTCCCCGCGTAATTGGTGTATTCAGAGTTCTCGTCAAACTGAAAATCAGTGTGTAATGCAGGCCGGGGAACCTCTTTGGCCAACTGCGCCCACTGTTCAAAAAATGGACGAGAGAAATCAAAATCACGGCCATAATTAAGAGGATCCCACTTGTCGCTATGCCAATAATCCTGCTCATAAACCTTTAAAGGAGTATTCTGGTGATAAGCGGAAACAATCTGCTTTCCGGTTGCGTCACAACGCCGTTTATAAAGGTTAATTTGGTTCCCCGAAGCCATGCGTCGTTGGGAACGACAAATAGAACAAAAAGTGGGTTCGGGAACAGCCATTTTTTGATAAAACGCCCGATCTTTATCGGTTATTTCGAACGATGATTGACATTGGGTACATTGTTTCATAGTGCGACAGTGCACAGTGCGCTACTTACATAATGTTACAGACGCGCCATGGCGCGTCTCTAGCACTGTGCACTGTCGCACTGAATTAGTTTAGTAAACTTCATCCAGATAACACGATTCACCCGCCATAGGCGGACTTCGCTTAATATATATTTTTTAAGTAACAGTGCTCGCAGTATACCACCTCCGGACGGTCGGGAGAATAAGTGGTTTGGGTTTCGGCGTGGCATTTAGCGCATTGTCGAGGATAAAGATGACGGGGATTGCGACGCTTGAAACGATTTAGATGACGCTGATAAGGATGTAAATGAGGTATAGGCAAAGAACGATCACGATAAAAACTAAGCTCCTGAGGAGTGATTTTAAATGGCTGACCTGTAATTTCACATACAATCGCCCAATTTAAAATATCATCAGGTATATCCTTAATATTATCCGGAAGACGATTCGCCGGAATGGTTTTTTTCGCCACCACAGGATTTTCATATTCATCCCATTTCCATCCTCTGGCTAAAACCTCCTCTTTTTCAAGCGGATAATACATAAAAGCTGTCGTTTTATTGTAGCCAAAAGGAGAAACAGAAATAGGAAAAAATTCACCCCATTCCCCCGTCTCCACCATATGTTCTACAATTCGTTCCACCATCCGTTCATATTCCTCTTTGGTATATTGCTTATTAAAAATACAATATCGCTTATGATGCATATAAACGCACCCAAAACAATCATGACAACTCTCCATATACCAACAGTAAAGCAAATTAGACGAGCTCATGTGACACTCAATCCCAAAAAGAATACCGTAACTATTTTCACCGGAAATAGAACACTCGTAAGACGCCTGCAAATTAGTGCCATACTGATAAATATCCATAACATTTTTAGACCCTAAAACAACCTGATAAACATATCGTCCCGCTTCCACGTCTTCGCAATCGTAACACCGATAGCAGTCCTTACAATTATTCAGATGATCACCTATAGAATTTTGAATGTTGGTACCCTGATATTCTTTGCAAACACGACCTTTTTGCATCTCCTGAAGCATCTGATAAAAACGCTGATACTGCTCATGGGAACCCAAATCGATTCCAACCATTTTTTGTTCATACTGCTCTTTAGTAAGTTGCTTATTTTGAAAACAATATTGTTTTTGGCGAAGACCTGTACACAAAAAAGAATCCTTAACGCCAACACAATCCCGTAAAAAAGCACTGTCGCTACTATTGACACAATCCTGAGAAGCAATAAGCCCATAGCATTTATGAACATCCACACAATCGTAACAAAGTTCCGAATGGAGATTGTAAAAACCATCCACGCAATATTTATTGTGCTTAAATCCATAACTGTAATAACAATTTTCACAAAAATCCGCATGCATGATAAGGTAGCAGTTTTTGCAAGAACCAATGAGATGAGTGTATTCGGAATTAATCATCGTTCCCTGCTGACTAAGAGCTTGGGCGGGAACATTCTTTTTAAGCTCGTGAAATTGTTCAAAAAAGGATCTAGAAAAATCAA
This sequence comes from Candidatus Peregrinibacteria bacterium CG_4_10_14_0_2_um_filter_43_11, assembly GCA_002792495.1. Lineage (GTDB taxonomy): Bacteria > Patescibacteriota > Gracilibacteria > UM-FILTER-43-11 > UM-FILTER-43-11 > UM-FILTER-43-11. The sequence continues at coordinate 11,227 of PFOK01000053.1, forward strand.
AGTCACGCCCATAGGAAAGAGAATCCCATTTATCACTATGCCAACACTCACGGCAATAAACCGTCATATTGGAATGGGGAGGATACTGAGATAGTGTTTTACCTTGGCACAAAGCGCACTGAGAAGGATAAAGATGGAACTCATTGACCACCGCAGAACGTCGTCCCGCACGACAATCCGGACAATGAGTGGGGTCCGGGACCAAATATTTTTGTCCACCAAAATCAGGACTGAGCTGATCCAGCATTTGACGATCTTCCGGTAAAACCTCAAACGATGATTTACATTGAATACATTGTTTCATAGTGCGACAGTGCACAGTACTACAGTGCTACAGTGCTACAGAAAATTTAGGTACTGCCGCACTGTGCACTGTCGCACTGAATTAGTTTAGTAAACTTCGTTCAAATAACATTCCTCACATAGAACCTTTTTATACCCGTAATCTTCCGGATAGTAAACGGTAATCGTCTTATGACATTGAAAGCAATCGGTCGTTCGCCCCCCAAAAGGAGAAAGCTGTTTATAGCGAACGCGATTACGTTCTTCGGGATAAAAAATGGGGAGTGGCAAATGATGATGACGATAAAAATCGAGTTCTTTTTTGATGAAATTGTAGGGTTTTCCCGTTTTTGAACACAAAATGGGTTTACCTATAAAATTGTCTAAAATGTCTTCCGAGCGATCAGGCAATTGATTAGCCTCCACCCCCTGAGCATGACTTTCCGGCTCCGCCTCAAAGTAACCCCCCTTTGCCTGAATAGATTCCTCGGTTTCGTGATAATAAAAAGCGGCAAGCGAGAGATTAAATCCATTGTAAGCCATTCGATATGGAAAGAACTCACCATATTCCCCTGCTTCCACCATCCGTTCCACAATCCGCTCCACCATCCGTTCATATTCCTCCTTGGTGTATTGCTTATTTAAAATACAATACCGCTTTCGTCGAAGCCCAACACATCCAAAACAATTCTGACAGTTAAAACACTGATCAATGTATTGGCAATCGTGGCAATCCACGCAATAGCAGGCGAATTGAACATTATGCAGATCGGTAGACTGGCAGATTTCGTAGCAAAGCTCCGAACGAAAAAGACCGACACCATCATAACAGGTCTTGATCTGAGGAGAACGCAAAACAAAAGCGGCGTCCTCCGCGTCCTCCATAAAATAGGCCTCACGACAATTCTTACAATTGACGATGTAATTACCCGTGCAATTCTGAATATTCACATTGTGATCGTTCTTATGATAAGAGTCGCTTTTAACGTGCTCCTGAAAACGTCTTTTCAATTCCTCCAAAAACTTTCGTGAACCAAGCTGAAGGCTTTTGATTTTTTCTTCATAGTCGTTTTTGGAATAGGACTTGTTGAAAATAGCGTATTCCTTATTTCGCAAGTTCCAGCACATAAAACAATTCCGGCACCCGCGGCAATCGTACAAAAAATAAGAATCACTGCAGTCGTGAGAGTCCAGAGAAAACTTAACATTAAAACACTTGAAGCAATACGTACATTCATAGGACTGCTCCATGGTATAACAATAACTCAGATCGATAGAATCCTTGCAATAAAGAACCCGATAGCAATAACAAAGATCCTCGCAAGTGGCCATGGAGCGACTCAAATAAATATTTTTTGAATCCCAAATGTCATCCGCGTAATCGGAATTGATATTGTTTTTACCCAACTGATGGAAATGGGGGGTTTTGACCTGCAATTCGTAAAGCTGATCAAAAAACGATCGATGCAAATCGACCTCTTGCTCGGGAGCAACCCATTTATCGGAAAACCAATAGTCGCGTTTATAAATAGAAAACCGACAATCCGGAGAAAAACTGGAGATAATAGATTCACCGGAAAAATCGCACTTCCGCTTCTGCAAAACTCCGAAAGGCCAAAACGCGAGACGCCGATGACGACGACAATCGGGACAAAACTGAGGTTCAGGAACTTGGATCTGAGCATAAAACTGCCGATCCTGTTCTGTGACGTTGAACGA
>PFOK01000048.1 GCA_002792495.1 Candidatus Peregrinibacteria bacterium CG_4_10_14_0_2_um_filter_43_11
AAGGAAAAAAACTCCTGATCCAAAGCGAACGCTACCGGACCGCGGTTCATGGCAAAAACCGAAATAGTTCTTGTTCTTCAAAAATTATTGTATAATTCGCTCCGAATACTTAACTCAATCATATCATGTTCTCTAAGGAAATCCGTGAAAAATACCTTCAGTTTTTTAAGGGAAAAAGACACGCCATTATCCCCTCTTCCCCATTGTTGCCGGAAAACGACCCAACCGTCCTTTTCACCACGGCGGGAATGCATCCGCTCGTGCCTTATTTATTGGGAGAAACTCACGCTCAAGGCAATAGGCTGGCCAATGCGCAAAAATGTGTTCGCACGGGGGACATCGATGAAGTGGGCGACAACACGCACCTGACTTTTTTTGAAATGATGGGAAACTGGAGTCTGGGAGATTATTTCAAAAAAGAGGCTATTGAATGGAGTTTTGAATTTTTGACCGGTAAAAAATGGCTTAACATTCCGATTGAAAAACTAGCCGTTTCCGTTTTTAGTGGAGATGATGATGCCCCAAAGGATGATGAATCGGCAGGCCTATGGAAATCACTCGGCATTCCGGAACACAAAATCGCGTATCTTCCCAAAAAAAACAACTGGTGGGGACCGGCAGGCCAAACAGGGCCTTGCGGCCCGGATACAGAGATGTTTTATTGGGTCGGCAAGAGTGACTTACCGCCACAAAAAAGTGACCCCGGAAATGACGAAAAAAATTGGGTTGAGATTTGGAATGATGTGTTCATGGAATACAACAAAACGGAAGAAGGAAAATATGAACCTCTCATCCAAAAAAATGTGGATACCGGCATGGGGCTGGAGCGTGTGACCGCGGTACTGCAAGATGCAAAGTCCGTTTACGAAACCGAATTGTTTCAACCTATTATTGAAAAAATAGAAGCACTCGCTGCCATCAAATATCAAGAAAACACCACCTCCTACAGAATCATCGCGGATCATTTGCGTGCCGCCACCTTCATGGCCGGAGATGGCGTAAAACCAAGCAATGTGGATCAGGGGTATGTAATGCGTCGCCTGATGAGACGCGCCATTCGTCACGGAAAAAACATCGAGATTGAGCAGGATTTTACAGCAATCATCGCGAAAAAAATCATTCATATGATGAGTGAAATTTATCCGGAACTCAATCACGAAGAAGAAATCTTAAAAACATTTCACGACGAAGAAGAGCAATTTCGTAAAACCCTAAATCATGGATTGAAGGAAGTCGAAAAACTCCTGATCGGTTTTCAGATCGCCCTTGAAAAAACAGGAAAAAAGATTACAGAAATATCCGGAAAACAAGCCTTCCGGCTTTACGACACGTATGGATTCCCTCTCGAAATGACATTGGAAGAGGCACAAAAAAATGGATTAACTGTAGATGAAAAGGGGTTTAAAAAAGCGTTCGCGGAACATCAGGATCTTTCACGCATGGGTGCCGAACAAAAATTTGCCGGAGGTCTGCAGGATCACTCCGAAGCGACCACACGTTTGCACACCGCCACCCACTTGCTTCACGCGGCGCTTCGAAAAGTGTTGGGCGATCATGTGGCTCAAAAAGGTTCAAACATCACCGCCGAGCGATTGCGTTTCGATTTTTCACATCCGGATAAAATGACCCAAGAACAGATCAAGGAAGTGGAACAATTTGTAAATGACGCTATTGCCGCGGATGTAAAAGTGGAATGTGAAACATCAACCGTGGATGAAGCCAAAAAGAAAAGAGCTATTGGATTGTTCGAAGGAAAATACGGCGAAAAAGTAAAAGTTTACACCATTCCGGGATGGTCCAAAGAAATTTGCGGAGGTCCTCATGTGGAACACACCGGAGAACTGGGACACTTCAGAATCAAAAAAGAAGAATCCTCCAGTGCCGGCATCCGAAGGATTAAAGCGATTTTAGGATAATACCCCCCTGTCTCTCCCCCGATACAAAAGACTTTCCGATTATTTAGAATGTAGGCCTGTCTTAAAATTCATTTAGAGCAAACCTCAGCATGCACCCCTTCATGACGTGCAAAAAAACCGGAAACGAGTGTCGCTACTCCCCTCAAATCCGCATCCTCATCCCGAGTCAAAGCCCCCTCAAGCCTCAAGGTATCCCGATCTGCGTAAGCTACAAAACGATGGACACGAAGGTCTCCGATCAATTGTTCTAAATCAACACGCCCTCTCAAACAAGCTCAACCCTTTCAGCTTCACGCGTATAATTCTCACAAAAAGGACCACAAACATCCGCAACGCGAGCGACAAAAAAGTTTGGAAGATTGCTACCCATATAAAATCGTTTAGTTTTTACAGAAGATGATTATAATTAAATCATTGCTTTATGCAAGCTTTTTTGGTATAATATATGGATTCAAATTCGTAATTTCAATCCATATGCCGATGATCAATTACATTATTCCCACAGCCTACGCTCAAACCGCCGTAAAAACACAGGCGGCAGTTACAGCTGTAAAAGACACCGCAGCAGTTGCCACAGAAAGCGGAACAGGAAGCCTACAAGGTCTGTTCCAGTTTGTCTTCTCTCATCTAGACAACTGGATTGGGGGAATTATTATTATTGCCATAGCGTTCATGTTCGCAAACAACGCCGCCAAAGCCGCGAAAGAACGGATCATCAAATCAAAAGGCGAAGAAGTGCCGGAAAACGCGCTCATCTTGGTGGAGCGCATGACAAAAATATCAATCATCACCATTGGAATCGTTGTCGCGGCCGCAATCAACGGCATGAATCTGGCTGCCGTGGTCGGAGCGGTGAGTTTGGGTATCGGTTTCGCGATCAAAGATATTGTCGGAAATTTCATTTCCAGTATTGTGATGTTGTCTCAGAACCGAATCCGTATCGGTGATTTCGTAAAAGTGGGCGACATTTTGGGAACGATTGTAAGCATCGACACCCGCGTAACCGTTCTGCAGGCCATCGATGGAACAGAAGTGGTGGTTCCCAATCAAACCATGTTGAACGAAACCCTCGTGAGCTATTCCACAAACCCTTTTCGCCGCATCGAACTGATCGTCGGTGTGGATTACAGTACAGATTTGCCTATGGTCACCAGCCTGATCAAGGGAATCCTGGAAAAACATCCGGAAGTTGTTCCAAAACCGCCTTCTTTGGTACTGGTAGATGCCTTCAGCGACAGTTCGATCAACATCAAAATCCTGTTCTGGATCGAATCGAACAAAAACTGGATGGAAATCCGTTCCAACATCGCTTATCGCATCAAAAAAGCATTCAACGAACTGCACATCAACATTCCGTTTCCCATCCGCACGCTCAAACTGGACGAAAACGATCGCGCGTTTTTACAAACCATGGATAGCCTTAAAAAAGGAGTGGTGCCGGAGCAAAGTGTGATTCCTCAAAAAGAAGCCATTCGCCAGAGCGCGGAAGGCACTCAAAACGCGCCTAAAATCCCCTATTCTCCATTTGAAGCGGAAAGCCATCCCCATGCGGATTTAATAGAAGCACTAGATGATGTCGTGGGACAAAAACCGGCTACCGCCATACCAACACCACAAAAACCCTCGTGGGAAAAAGTGCAGACAACACCTCCGACACATATGTAAAAAACAGGTGAAGATCGTAAGACCTCCACTTCTGTTTCATTCAAAAACGATTAAGATTCAAAAACCCATTTTCCATTCAAGTACTCCGCAACAATATCCCCACCTTCCGGAATATCATCTTCATCCCAATAAGATACATCCAGGCTGGTTGTTTGACTTTCCATCCTTCCATGCCTCCCTTTAATGGTGTAATTAATGAGCTGATAGCTTTTATCGGGATTTCGCAGTTCAACTTCCAAAACAACCAACGCCCCCCTCAGGGTGGCTAATCATTTTAACAACTTTCAAATCAGCCGGTCTCAACCCACGAGTCATGGCCAAGAAAACAATGAGCCTGGTAACGTCTTCCCTGGAAAATATTCGCTCCTCACGAATCTCTGAGGTATCGCAAACTCTCACATCATCAGGGGTCTGATCCATCAAAGCCACGACATGTAACTCCAATGCCACACGATTTCTGACTTGCTGAACATCCCTGACGCCAGGAGGCATTTCAATGCCATCCAATATAGAAGGAACATGAGAAGTGTTCATTTTTTTATTACTTATTCTGGATTATACACCAGAAACAATCTTGCGATCGAGATTAAAAACTAACCCGATACACTTCCTCCAGCGTGGTGATGCCCGCAAGCACTTTGAGCACGCCGTCTTCATGCATGGTGAGCATTTTACAATGCTGATCGATATAAGCGTGAATTTCGGATGAAGATTTTTCTTCCAGAATGGCATTGCGCAACTCCTGATCAAAACGGAGAACTTCCACAATCGCGATTTGTCCCAAAAAACCGGTTTTCCCGCATTTTTCACAACCGACAGCCTGTTTGATTTTATCCGGCATCGCAGGAGTTTCAATCCCCTTGGCCTGAATCGCGCGGAATGTAAGATCGATATGTTCTTTTTCACCCTGAGAAAGCGGACGAAATTGAACACAGTCCGGGCACAATTTACGAACCAAACGTTGCGCGGCAATCACTTCCAAAGCCGGTGCCAGAATAAAACCCTTAAGCCCCATGTTTATAAGCCGTGGGATCGATTCGATGGCGGAATTGGTATGAAGGGTCGAAATCACCAAATGTCCTGTAAACGAAGCCTGTGCGGCAGCCTCCGCAGTCTCAAGATCACGGATCTCCCCCACCATAATGACATCCGGATCCTGACGCAAAATGGCGCGTAGACCCGTGCTAAAATCGTATTCCGAACCAACCTGACTCTGAATAATGCCATCAAGATCGTATTCAATGGGGTCTTCCAACGTAATCACCTTTTTTGCCTCATGATCAATGGCATTCAGAATGGAATACATGGTCGTGGTTTTACCGGAACCGGTAGGACCGGTGACCAGAATCATCCCATGAGACAATTGTGTCGCCTCTTTGATATGACGTAGGGCTTCGCCGGAATATCCCAAGGTTTCGAATGAAAGGAAAGGTTGTTTTGAGTCAAGAAGTCGCATCACGCAGGTTTCTCCGTAATGAGAGGGTAAAATAGAAACACGGACGTTGATTCGCCTCCCATTGATTTCAAAACCGTATTGCCCGTCCTGAGGGATATCGGTTACATTTAGTTTTAAATGCGAAAGTTGTTTGATTTCTTTAATAATCCCGTCGTAAATGGTACGACTCAGATGAAAGACGGGTTGTAACACCCCATCCACACGAAAACGCACGAACACATCGGCTTTTTCAGGCTGAAAATGAACGTCGGTTGCATGCGATTTATAAGCGCCCAGTTGGAGCATATTGAGTGCCACGTCAAATGTGGAGGATTCAATTTTAACCTTGAGATCTTCAAGATTGTGAATTTCGTCCGCAAAAGAAGAGAGACTCTCGTCTTCAACCACATTCTGAATCACCTCCTTTTTAAGATACGGATTTCCCGCGTAAATGCGATAAGCGCTTTCAAGCGATTCTTGCGAGGCCAAACTCAACGTCACCTCATACCCTTTCGTGATCAGACGATCAGAAAGCGCCTTAAGCGAAAGACTTTCCGGATTAGAAATAGCCAAACGCAATCGTTTTCCTGATTTAAAAAACAACGCGGCCTGAGCACCCCGGAGATCCTCTTCAGAAATAACCTTTGCCAAATCAGAGTTGAGAGGTAATCGAATCAAATTCACATAAGGAAGCCCCAACCGTTTCGCGTTCACCTGAACATCACGCTCTTTAAAAACCTGATTGATACCACTCATATTCTTTTGAACTTTGATGTCGTTTTCTTCGTCGGAACGAGGCATGTTTTAGGTGAATTATTGAAATGAATTACGAATTATCAATTACGAGTTATAAATTTCGAATTTCAATCGTTATATTATACCAAAAAAGTGGCTTAAAATCAACCTAAACCAAAAATTCCCCCACTCTGCCAACAGGCAAAATAAGGGAATTCTGTGTAAAAAATCAAAACTATTTACGCAAAGTCTTGCGCAAGAAAGCGGGAATTTCCAAATCTTCTTCCATCTTCTTGACACCATTTGTCTGTTGTTGAGGCATTCCGATTCTGACATTGGTCATACTGGTAGGAACACTCCCCAATCGTTGGAGGGTTCCAACGGCGGTAGCGCCATGCTGACGTTGTTGTTCCTGTTCATCAAAACCGGCGGCGATAACGGTACACTTGATTTCTCCGGTGTAGTTCTCGTTGATGACCGTACCAAAGATGATGTTCGCGTTCGCATCAGCAGCCTCAGTAATCACCTTAGCGGCTTCATCCACTTCAAACATAGAAAGGTCGTTGCCACCGGTAATATTGAAGAGAATTCCCTTCGCACCGGCAATAGACATTTCGAGCAAAGGACTTTCGATAGCGGCACGGGCGGCATCGACAGCACGATTTTCTCCGGTACCATAACCGATACCCATTAAAGCGGAACCGGCGTTGCGCATGATGGTGCGTACATCCGCAAAATCCACGTTGATCATACCATGAGTGGTGATGAGATCGGCAATACCCTGAATGGCCTGACGTAAAACGTCATCCACCACAATGAAAGCATCAGTCAACGGTGTTTTTTTATCGATGATAGAAAGGATTTTGTCGTTAGGAATCGTGATGAGGGTATCCACTTTTTCTTTCAATTCATCCAACCCTTCCTGAGCAACCTGAGAACGACGTGCACCTTCAAAAGAAAAAGGCTTGGTCACCACACCCACAGTAAGAATACCGAGCTCACGGGCAAGATCCGCAATCACAGGAGCGGCTCCGGTACCCGTACCTCCACCAAGACCACAGGTAATGAATACCATATCCGCACCGTCAATAGCCGCTTTCAGCTCTTCACTGCTTTCTTCAGCGGATTTTTTACCGATACCGGGATCAGAACCGGCACCCAAACCACGGGTAGCGGCCTTGCCGATATTGATACGATGAGACGCCTGAGAATGATAAAGCGCCTGCGCATCCGTATTGATCGCAATAAAATCGACTCCTTCCACTTTGGCGATGATCATGCGATTAATGGCATTACTGCCGCCACCACCGACACCGATCACTTTTATGGAAGCGAGAGGTGTAATATCCGGAGTGACCTCAACAGAATGATTGCTCATTCCGGAACGACCTGCAGGAGTGCCGTTAAACAAGTTTCTAAGTGCTTGGGACATGGTATTAAGATTAAAAAGTTAAAAATCAAAAACTAAATAAATGATGTGAAGGTGATTTTATTTTTGTTTTTGAATTTTTGAAACAGGCAAGGTGTATTAAACTAAACCATTTTTTAAATTATGGCAATAGATTTTTAAACCATCCTTTAACACCCCCCAGAAACTTTTTAACATCCAGACCGCTAAACCCGTAAGAACGTCCTTCGTATTTAGCACCCCACACCACCAAGCCAATGGCGGTGGCATAAGCGGGATCATCGATTTTATCGACAACACCCTCCACCTCGGTCGGAAAACCGATCTGAACAGGAAGCCCAAGCACCTCACGTGCCAAATCAAGACAACCGGGCATTTTAACACCCGCGCCGGTCAAAATAGCCCCGGCAGGCAACATGCCATCACGGCCGATAGAACGAAGTTCGTCTTTGGCCATCACGAAAATCTCGTGATAACGGGCCTGAATGATTTCCGCCAAATGTTTTTTGGAAACCTTCTGGTTATCAATTTTGCTAATGATGGAAAGGTCAATGGTTTCACGGTCACTCACTTCATCCGGAGCGGTCGTGCCATATTCGATCTTGATTTTTTCAGCCGTATCGATAGACGTACGAAGGCCGATAGCCACATCGTTGGTCACGCTCTCTCCACCAACCGGCAAAGACGTGGTAAACAAAGTGGTTCCTTCTTCAAAAACCGAAACGGACGTACTACCGGCACCGATATCGATGACGACGACACCCAATTCTTTTTGTCTACGGGAAAGGACTGCCTCAGCCGCAACCAAAGAAGCCGGAACGATATCATCGATATCGACCCCCGCCTGATGAACGGCTTTTTCGATATTTTTAATAATCGTTCCCTGGCCGGTAATGATGTGAGCATCAACTTCAAGGCGCACACCGATCATACCAACCGGGTTTTTAATATTTCGTTGATCGTCTATCGAAAAAGATTTAGGGATAATACGAAGAATGCGGCGATTGGAAGGCATATTCACTGCCTGAGCCGCCTCAAGAACACGATTGATATCATCTTCAATAATTTCACTGCCCGCATGGGAAATCGCGATAACCCCCTTGCTGTCGAACGATTCGATATGTTGACCGCTTATACCGACAAATACATGATGAATAGGGGCACCGGACATACGTTCAGCATCTTCCAGAGCGGCAGAAATATTACTGATCGCTTCATCCACATCAATCACATTCCCTTTGCGCATTCCCGTAGAAGGAGCCACTCCCACTCCGATGATGTTCGGCATCTTTTTTTCTTCTTCCAACAAAGCAATCACGGTCCGTATTTTAGAACTCCCAATATCCAAACTGGCAATAATTTGCTCTTTAGGCATAATGAAACAAAATTAAAAAAATGGATGAAAACAAGGGTGCATGAACCAGATTCAGATCAAAAAAATTATTCAGTCGTTTCAAAATCAAGAAGTAGTCTACATCAGAACCATTTTTTTGACAAACTTTTTTCAAAAAAATAGTTCATTTTTACATTAAAGTTCAATTTTTTTATACAGGAAAAATGGCTTATAAAAAACAAAAACCTATGAACAAATTTTTAAACTGAATTGAAAAGAAGTATCGAATTATAAGAAAAAATAAAGACATTGGATGAACACAAAAGATATTCGATGAAAAGGAGAAGTAACACATTTTTTACTCATCAAAAAATCGACTAAATCTCACCTCCTAAAACTTCACATTCAATCGCATGCATCATTTTGTAATCCTCATCATATTCATGATCATGCCCATGGATATGCAGAAAACCGTGTACAAATAATTTATTCAGCTCATCAGAAAAAGAATGATGAAACGCTTCCGCCTGTTTTTGAGCCGTATCCACACTAATATAGATTTCTCCGATCAGATTAGAAAAATGCCCGTCCGTCTGATAATTAAAAGAAAGCACATCTGTGGGGGCATCGATCTTTCGATACGCCTTATTGAGCGCCTGAATGTACGTGTCGTTCACAAAAATAACATTAAGAATCCCATCTTGCTCAAAAGGAACATGCTCCTTAAGACGCTCAATCAAAGGGTCAAATGGTTTCAAATCAATCCCCCACTCCTGGTGATTAATAAACTCGATGGTCATAATCGCGGAGGGCATTTAACAGACTACTTGCGGTTAGTATACCACATTCCCGTTCTTTGAGTACAATTCAAGTCTTGTCCAAATCTAAATGTACCCTAAACGGTAAAAGGAATCCATTGAGAAATGTACCCTGAAACCTTTA
>PFOK01000060.1 GCA_002792495.1 Candidatus Peregrinibacteria bacterium CG_4_10_14_0_2_um_filter_43_11
GAGTTTTGTATTTTTTGCATAAACGCAGTCATAGTTGTTTATATTTTTTTATATTTTCCTTACATTTTAACACAAATAAAGAATTTTTTCAATAGTAAAATAGAATAACTTCATACTCTTTTGGCGTTTTTTTGGTAGATTAAGAGTGACATTTTAATCAAAACAATATGAAATTTGGAAAATATTTATTCGGGCTTTTAAGCGGACTCACGTTTGGCATCCTGTTTGCCCCCGAAAAAGGGGAAGATCTTCGCAAAGAAGTCGCGAAAAAAGCAAATCTTTCCGGCATAGACGGATTTAAAACTTTGGGAAATGCTCTTTTGGACGCGGGTAGTGAAGCGTATGGTGAATTTCAGGAATTGTCCAAAAACGAACAGGTAAAAGCTTTAAAAGACTTGTCAAAAGAAAAGTTGGATGATTTATTGAAAATCGCACAGGGGAACGGGTACGACGTCGCTTCAAAAGTTCAGGAAAAATTGGAAGAAGTGGCTTCATTGCTTGAAGGTAAAAAAGAAAAAGTCGAAAAAAAAGCGAAAAAAGTTGTTTTAGCGACAAAGAAAAAGGCAAAGAAGGCAAAGAAAGAGGTAGAGAAAAAAATAATGATGACAAAAAAGGCGATCCGAAAAACGGCTAAAAAAAAGAAAAAAGCTTGATCTTTTTACCCAAGGCCTTACAATCGTCTCGTGTGTTTTTGTAACACGATTTAATATTTAACCTTAGTTTTTCATGAATGTCCTTTATATTTCTTTAGGCGTGGCTATACTAAGTCTTGTTTATGCCGCTTATAATATTCGTGTTATTTTAAGACACGATTCGGGTACTAAAAAAATGATTGCTATTGCTGATGCCATTCAGGAGGGGGCGATGGCTTACATGAATCGTCAATTCAAAACGGTCGGTTTTTTTGCCCTCGTTTTATTCGTCTTGATCGGCTTCGGATTGGGTTGGAAAATAGCAATAACCTTCATCGTGGGAGCGTTATTTTCCGGCGTTGCCGGGTATGTGGGAATGAATGTTTCTGTCCGAGCGAATGTGCGTACAGCTGCCGCTGCAAAAAACAGTCTCGAAGAAGCGCTTTCCGTTGCTTTCCGCGGAGGAGCCATTACAGGATTATCCGTTGTAGGGCTTTCTTTATTGGGAGTGGCCGGATTCTATCTTATCTTTAAGTTGATAGGGGTTCCCGCGGAAGAAATTCCCCATCTTTTAATTGGATTCGGTTTCGGGGCTTCACTCATTTCGCTTTTTGCCCGTTTAGGAGGAGGCATTTTTACAAAAGCGGCTGATGTGGGTGCGGATTTAGTCGGGAAAATTGAGGCAGGCATTCCGGAAGACGATCCCCGTAACCCTGCCACCATTGCGGATAACGTGGGCGATAATGTGGGGGATTGCGCCGGAATGGGCGCGGATTTATTTGAGACTTACGCTGTTACCTTAATCGCCGCCATGATTTTAGCCGTAGCGGAAGGGTTGCCTGTCGCTTATGTTATGTATCCGCTCGCATTAGGGGCGGTGGCCGTTTTGGCTTCCATGGTGAGCATTAATTTTGTAAAAACATCAAATAAAGATCAGATCATGCGAGCGCTTTATAAGGGGATGGGAATTGCCCAGATTTTATCGCTCATCGGTTTTTTCATCGTTACCAAGGTCATGATTGAAGACGCGCCCATGAGTCTTTTTTGGGCAACGGTTGTAGGAGGCATCATCACCGTCCTCATCATCGTGATTACCGAATACTACACGGCGACAAAATACCGTCCGGTTCGTGAGGTAGCCAAAGCGTCAGAAACGGGCGCGGGAACCAACGTGATCATGGGACTGGCGGCAGGAATGGAAAGCACCATCGGGATTGTTCTTTTGATCGTTGTCGGTATTATCGCCGCTTATGCGTGTGCCGGATTATACGGAATCGCGATTGCCGCTGTTTCTATGTTGAGCACTACCGGTATGGTGATTGCAATGGACACTTACGGCCCGATTACCGATAATGCGGGTGGTATTGCCGAAATGTCTGAAATGCCGGAAAAAGTCCGCAAAGTCACCGACGCGCTTGACGCAGTGGGAAACACCACCAAAGCGGTAACCAAGGGATATGCCATCGGTTCAGCCGCCCTTGCCGCTCTTGTTCTTTTTCAGGACTACAATGGCGCGTTGCTGGAGGAAGGAAGGCGTCTTATTTTTGATTTAACGGATTACCAGGTGATTGTCGGTTTATTTCTGGGGGGGCTTATTCCTTATGCGTTTTCTTCCATGACCATGAAATCAGTGGGTAAAGCCGCTCATGCCGTAGTTCAGGAGGTTCGCCGACAATTCAAAGAAATTCCTGGAATCATGCAAGGAACCGGAAAACCGGATTACAAACGTTGTGTGGATATTGTGACCAAAGCCGCTTTGTTAGAAATGATCGGGCCAGCCCTTTTGGCGGTTCTTTCTCCCGTTTTAGTCGGTTATATTCTGGGGCCAAAAGCATTGGGCGGATTACTCGTTGGTGTGATTGTCTCCGGTTTACTTTTGGCCATTTCCATGGCCAACGGAGGTGCCACATGGGACAATGCTAAAAAATACATCGAAGACGGTCATCACGGAGGCAAGGGCTCCGAGGCTCACAAAGCCGCTGTAGTGGGTGATACCGTGGGGGATCCTTACAAAGACACTGCCGGTCCCGCGATCAACGCGCTCATTAAGGTTATCAATACCATCGCGCTACTCATCGCTTCTTCTATCGCGAGTTGGAGCTTGTTCTAATCGCTAAATAAAGAAAGGCAACATGGGCGATGTAACTTCTGTTATGTCGCCCTTTTATTGTGTCGTCGGCTAAATATGATAATAATTCCACGAACGTTTCGATCCACCTTGATGTTCCAGAATCGCGTTCTGAATCGCCAGCAATCCAAGTAAGGCACATTTGCTTCGCCTCAAGCTAATTTCGATGCCCAGCATTTCATAAAGATCTTCTTTGGTTAAAGCGAGGATATCATCCATGCTCAGTTCCGCGATAAGGTCACCCAACATATCCGCTGCGGCCATACTGATGGCACATCCTTGACCTTTAAAACCATATATTTTTATCCGATCACCATCCACCTTTAATTGAATCGAAAGCGCGTCTCCGCACGAATGATTGACCTCGTGATGAGAGATGGTTGCATCCGCTACCTCTTTTTGGTAATGAGGCGTTTTGTAGTGGTCCAAGATGTTTTGAGCATACAAATTCATTTTATTATAAGATTACTAAACTTCTAGATTATTTAAGATTAATTTTTTAATAGTGAGCGAGGCGAACGTTTGTAATTTTGTAATCTTGTAATTTATTAGTTCATTTAAAATATTCATAAATTTCCCCCAAAACCTCAATGGTCCGATCAATTTCCTCTTTTGTACTATAAAACGCCAAGCTGATACGAGCAGTTCCGGGGATACCGAGGTGATCCATCAGGATTTGATTGCAATGCTGGCCGGCGCGAATGCAGATCTGTTTCTGGGAAAGCCCTTCCGCAATATCATGAGGATGAATTCCATCCATCACAAAAGAAACAATAGATCCACGATGTTCAGCTTGTTTTGGGCCAATGATTTTAAGAGAGGGGATTTTCTTCAGATGATCGAGTAAATAAGAGGTTAATTCAGACTCAGTACTTCGTATTTTCTCATAGCCAATATTTTGAAGGTATTCCAGGGCCGCTTTAAGCCCTATTGCTCCCGCGATATTCGGCGTGCCGGCTTCGAATTTGTTAGGAAGTTCGGCAGAAACAAATCCATGAGTAGTGATCTGAGCGATCATATCGCCGCCACCAAGAAACGGGGGCATTGCTTCCAGCAATTCTTCACGAGCCCACAAGACACCGATTCCCGTTGGACCATACAATTTATGGCCGGTGCATACCAAAAAATCTACACCCATCGCCTGTACGTCTACTTTTCTATGAACAGCCAATTGAGTTGCATCCACAAGCACTTTTGCGCCAATGGCATGGGCCGCATCAACGAATGGTTTTAGATCCGGAATCACGCCGAGTCCATTCGACATACCTGTAATGGCCAGTAATTTTGTTTTTTCGTTGAATTGGGATTTATCAAAAACAAGCTGACCATCATTCGCGATATTGATATATCGAACGGAAATTCCCTTTCTCTCTTTCAATTGCAGCCATGGCACAATATTGCTGTGATGCTCCAGTGTTGTGAGCAAAACTTCATCTCCCGCATTAAAAAAAGCGTCTCCAAAACTGCGTGCCACCAAATTAATTCCCTCAGTCGCGTTACGGGTAAAAATAATTTCATGGCGATGTTTTGCGTGCACAAAATCCGCGACCGTTTGTCGGGCACTTTCGTAAGCCATGGTCGCTTCTTCCGCCAAAAAGTTCGGGCCACGATGAATATTGCTATTGGTTCGTTCGTAAAAATCGCTCATTGCGGTAATGACCGCTTGCGGCTTTTGAGTAGTGGCCGCATTGTCTAAATAAACAAGGTTTGGCCGATGATGGAAGAAGAGGAAATCTTTTTTCATAACTAAATAAAAGTATAAATCTTTTTCAGGACTTCCGGCAAATCAGAAAGGGGAGTGATAGCGGTTTTTAAGAAGCCCCTTGTTAGCATACGCCGTAAATCATCGATTGGTATTCCACGGGACTGCATATAAAAAAGATCGGAATCATTCAGGTTTACAATGCTCGCTCCGTGGGACGCTTTCACGTCATTAGTATCGATCTTAAGCTCGGGAGTGGAACTTACTTTTGTATCAGGGCTGATATTAAGGATAGCCTGCTTTAGGCTAGAGTCCGTGCCACTGGCAGTTTGATCCATGCGAATGATGCCGTGGAATCCTAATTTGGCCCGATCGTCCGCAATCCCCTTGGCTATTATCTCCCCCAAACCTTTTTGTTTTTGATAATGGTGTGAAAAATTGAACTGCATTTGTTGTTCATTACGCGCATAAGCCAATAAGGTTGTATTGCATGTAGCTTGTGCCCCCAATCCGATTTGCTGAATAGTGCTTTGCACAGAAAAGCCACCAAAATGGAGGGAAAAACAATCAACCATGGCGCCTTTTTCGACATACGAAATAAGGCTTTCCTCAAGCTCGGATGTGGTAGGTAGTACCTGTAACCGAATAAAACGCACTTTGCTGTGCGGGGCGGCTTTTAGGATTCGTTTGTGACTCAGATATTGACCCCTGCTAACCAGTTCCAAAAAAGTGACACTCGTATTTTCACCTATTTCAATGATCAGTTCCTGCGGGGAATGTTCAATAATAACAGGGGTATCCCATTTTATTTCACCGGCGTTGACGACAAGAGATTGACTCATAAGTTTGAAAATTCTAAATTGAACATTAAAAATTCGCGATCGGTTAACCAATCGCATCTTCCATCTCCATTTCGATCAGCCGATTCATTTCTATCGCATATTCCAGGGGGAGTTCGCGCACAATCGGATTAATAAATCCGTTCACAATCATGGCCTCTGCTTGCTCCTGTGGAATGCCACGCGTGGTCAGATAAAAAATATCTTCTTCATTCAGACGTCCCACACGTGCTTCATGGTTAGTGGTGGAATCGTCACATTGAATATCGATAGAAGGCAAGGTTTCCGAAATTGAGTTCTCATCCAAAATCAAGGCATCACATTCCACCTGACTCATGGCTTTTTTAGCGGTTTTAGCAATGTGAATCCGGCCTCGATAAATCGATTTTCCTCCTCCTTTTGAAATGGATTTCATCGTGACTTTGGAAGAAGTATTTTGACCCAAATGAAAAATCTTAGCACCGGTATCCTGAATTTGCCCTTCATTGGCAAAAGCAATTCCCAAATGATCCGCACACGATCGATCACCCTTTAAAATACTACATGGGTAAAGCATGGTAACGCCACTGCCCATATTTCCTCCCACCCATTCCATAATCGCATCTTCATCCACAATTGCACGTTTGGTATTGAGGTTATAGGTATCCTTGCTCCAATTTTCAACCGAGGAATAACGAAACTTAGCCCCTTTTTTGACAAAGATCTCCACACAACCCGCGTGAAGTGCATTGGAACCATACTTTGGCGCGCTACAGCCTTCTATATAATGCCCCTCTGCCCCTTCTTCAACAACAATCAAAGTGTGCTCGAATTGTCCCATGTTTTGCGCGTTCATCCGAAAATACGCCTGAAGCGGTTTTTTAAGCTTCACGCCTTTGGGAATATAAAGAAAGGTTCCTCCGCTCCACACCGCCCCATGAAGTGCGGCAAATTTATGATCATTAGCTGGAACACATTTCATAAAATACCGGCGAACCAGATCGGGATGTTCCTGAACGGCGACATCAAAATCGGCAAAAATAACTCCGAGATCTTTCCATTCCTGTTCTAAAGAATGATAAATCGATTCGCTTTCGTATTGCACTCCAACCCCCGCTAAAATACGACGTTCCGCTTCGGGGATTCCCAGGCGCTCAAAAGTTTTTTTAATGTAATCCGGAACCACTTTCCAGTTCGCAAAACCACCTTTTTGATCAGCCGCTTTGGCAAAAAAACAGATTTCATCAAAATCAAGATCGGAAAGGTCAGGGCCCCACGTGGGCAAGGGGATTTTTTTAAAATATTCAAACGCCTTCAGTCTAAGGCCTTGCATCCAGATCGGTTCATTCTTATCGCTTGAAATCATTTCAATCAATTCACGATTCACCCCCTTGCTAAACTTTTTCATATAATCGGAAGGATCCTGATGATCAAAGGCCAAACGATCCAGATCGGAAAAAATAGCCCCCTTCCTTTTGCTCACCTTATTATTCATTTAAAATAAAAATTAACGTATCCACTCATATCCTTTTTTCTCCAGCTGATGAGCGAGGCTCGCTCCACCGGATTTAGCGATTCGACCTTCTTTCAAAACATGAACATGATCCGGTTTAATGTATTTTAAAATATGTTGATAATGAGTGATGAGTAAAATGCCCATTTTCCCATCCAATTGTTTTTTGATCAGCGCAACCCCTTTGCAAACGGTTTTGAGGGCATCCACATCCAGTCCGGAATCCGTTTCATCCAAAATCGCCATTGTGGGTTTTAAAACCGCCATCTGAAGTATCTCCGTCTTCTTTTTTTCACCTCCGGAAAAACGATAATTCAAATCCCGTTCCGCCATTTTTTCATCGATCTGAAGCATTTCCATCAATTCCTTGAGCATGCGTTTAAATCGAAATACTAAAACAGGCGGCTTATCAGGATGAAGGTATTTTTGTTGATTCCGATAGGCGGCAAGCAAAAATTCTTCCACACTAACCCCCTGAATGGATTGAGGATATTGAAATGATAGGAAAAACCCCAAAAGTGCACGTTTGTCCGGCGTAAGATTCAAAATACTCTTGCCATTGTAACGAATGTCTCCTTTGGTAATGGTGTATTTAGGATGCCCCATGATCGCGTTTGCCAAAGTGCTTTTCCCGGAGCCATTCGGCCCCATAATCGCATGAGTTTCACCGGGGGTAATGGTCAATTCCACCCCCTTCAAAACGGGTTTTCCTTCTACCTCAACATGAAGATTTTTAATGCTGAGCACATGGTTCATAAAACTAAAATTTACAGTATAGCCAACTATAAAGTTTTTTCCAAAAAAATCAACTCACAAATGGGAGTAAATGGTCAATTTTTAATTTTAAAGGCTAAATTTTTAAAGATTGGAACGCATTTTTGCTTTTTCCATTTCTCTGGCCAAAATCAATTCCGCGATCTGACCGGCCATTTGGTCAAAGGGGGCGGTTTCCAATACCGTTTGCAATTGTTGTTCAGGAATATCCAATAAATACAAAGCGTGTGCTAATTTTTCATAGTCACAATCCAGCCAATGAGCCACTTTTTTTGTAATGTGCGCCAATAAAGATTCCTTTTGTGAGGATTCATTTTGATCACCGGAGAAAGTGATATCCCATTTATTGGCGAGATATTGAAAGGGGTCTTCTTTTTGCATTATTTCAATTCGTGATCATAATTTTCGGACCGTTCCCAAGCGAGAGCAAATAGACTTTTTAAAGCCTGAGCCATGTCCGGATTATGCATTTTCATTCCCATGGGTTCTTTACTGTGAGTGGTGAACATGGCGATCATATCACCGATGATGTTGATTTCACAATTGCCGGGGAAGCGATCTTTGGGAACCAGGTGTGTTGCGCGGAGTTCGCCTTTATCCCGTTTTTTGTAGGCGATGGCGTTGGAGGTGTCGGGCTGGATACTTTTTACGTTCATTCCTTTTTTAATGCGTTTCTTGGTGTATTCAGACCAGTCGTTTCCGGACATTTCGGTGTGATACGTATTCAGACCGAAACACAATTGTTCTTTCCCTTTTTCCTCAAGGGTTTCTTCAATCAAATCGGTAACGGCCTCCAGCCCTTGGTAATATTTTATTTTACCCCGGATCTCAAGCTTAGGCATCTTGCCTTTTTCACGCAATTTACGAAATTCTCCCTTTAGGGAAGCCGCCTTTTTTTGAATGCGCATCATTTCATTCACTTTCTGCCGGCACAATTCTTCAATGTCGTCCGGTTCCACCGCGTCAAAATGAGTCACATTGTTTTTATTAAAACTGCTAACCACTTCTTTTTTTTCCAACGATTCCAGGGTGGAATACACGGTCACGCGTTTCATTTCGAGCCGCTTGGCAACCACACTCACGATCGATTCACCATGACTGAGTAAATAGAGGTACACCTTCACTTCATTGTCGTTCAATCCCAAGGTGCGTAGAAAGTTTTCGATGATCATTTTGGCTAAAATAAAAGATTAAACCAAGTTAAACCTTACTAAAAAATCGGTTTTTTCACAACCATTTTAGAGTTGATATGTCGTTATAAAAGCGACAACAAGAAAGTGCCATAAAGATGATAAAAGGGGAGTTGTCAGAAAGATGACAGCACATTATCTATCCGATTTTCTTGGCTAAATAAAGCCGTTTAATCAGAATCAAGAAAGGGTGGATAATTGACATTATTCATATAAAATTTTATAGTTAAAATATACATTGACAAAATATGTATTTTATATTACGATAATATCCTTTAATAGCTCATGATTATGTTTGAAAGAAGACTCCTTTTTAAGAATCCATTAAATCGTTTAGCAGGCTTGGGCTCAGGTTTAGTCAGTTCTGCTTATCGTAGAGTTACTTCTCCCGGAAGTTTTGCCAATCGAATAATGACTGGTGAGCCTGTTACTGGCGTACGTCGTAAGATTGCGGCTACTGTAACGACAAATTAATTTTCAGATATAATATTTACTCATTTTCCGGTCCGCCTTCTCCTTCGTAAACGTCCA
>PFOK01000144.1 GCA_002792495.1 Candidatus Peregrinibacteria bacterium CG_4_10_14_0_2_um_filter_43_11
TGTGCCAATTTATACTATTCCAGCTATATGCATCCCGTATAACATGGTCATAATAACCGGATTGCCATGAAAAATGAGGGTCATGGTTTTTATGGATATTACGCGTAACTGCCCCTTTAAAATGATTTATAATGGATGATAAGGATTGTGATTCTAATGATCCAAAACACCGTAGAGACGCGCCATGGTGCGTCTCTAACAGGGGTTTACCACTGTTCACCCCATGGCGCGTTCCTACGGTCACATCATTTGTTTTGAGGACAATCACAATCCCATGTATATGATTTGGCATCACTGTCCATTCATCCAATTCAACATTTTTAAAATGATTCGGAATATCTTGCCAGCATTGGGCGGCAACACATCCTAATTCATTCAATCCCATGATCCCATTCCGTATTTCACCGAAACATTCCATCATTCCTTTACTACAAATGGTTATAAAATACACTCCATATCCTGAATAATCCCAAGACGGGTGTCGATTGGATTTGATTCTGTATTTTTCACGGAATAACGTGGGGTCAAATGTTTTCATATTTTCAAAATTCAAATACCACCATTCCCTCCTCAATCGTGTTACGCACATCCAAATCTTTCACTTTCTCCATCGTTTCCTCGTGGGGATGATTGAATGTATTGTCCCTTCCCGCGGAAATGATAGCTGCTTGCGGCGAAACAGCCCACAAAAATCCATCCGATGTGGCTGTACGACTGCCGTGATGACCCAATTTTAAAATAGTGCTATCCAAGGATTGGCCGGTCAGCACGATTTCCGTTTCTTCTTCCTTTTCCGCGTCGCCGGTGAGCATCATCAAGGGGTTTAGTTCACCCGCTTCCTTTTTCACAAGTCTTGTCACGATAGAGGTGTTGTTCAAATTATCCGCCTTTTGACCCAAAAAGCCCTGACTTTCAAATGGAAAAATCACATCCAAAAACACATTTTTCCCCACTTGAATATCTTTCGTATGTTTCGGGAAAAGAATGGGAATTGAATGTGCTTTGATCACATCCAAAAAAGCCAGATACGTAGGGTTCCCCGAGGCGACACCTGTAATCATCACCTGTTTTATCTGGTATTTTTGCATCACATCCAAAATACCTCCCACATGATCCTGATGGGGGTGAGTGAGAATAAAAAGGTCGATTGTTTTATCAAAAAAAGCAATTTGCTTCCCCAATTCGTCCACCACTTTACTGTCCGAACCCGCGTCAATCAGAATATTTTTATACTCCGGGGTTTGAATCAAAATCGCGTCCCCTTGCCCTACGTCCAAAACACTCACGCGCAACGGATGATGCATCACGGCAAAATACTGGAACAAGACAAGTGTCAGAATTCCAACGATCAAACAGTGGGAGAGCACCCATTGCTTGGTCGTCCATTCGGGTGCCACAGGCTTTGGGGGCGATTAATAAAGATGGGAAGGGTGTTTATTGTACTTATATTTTTAATTTAGTCAACCAAAAATAGACTCCCCCCTCCTAAATTGTAAATGTCAGGAGGGGGGGTTGATTAATTTTAATGTGAATGATTAATAGGTTTTGTGCGAAGAGATAGGCAAGCCATCCACCTTGTTTCCAGAGCTTGTAACTGAAATTAAAGCAGTCTTTACGGCATCACCTGTCATATTGGCTCCGGTAATATCCCCTCTGAGGCCTAAGCTAAGGGTTTCATTGCTTCCTAGGGCAGTTCCGCCAAAACGCAGAAATGTCTTGTTGCCGATAGACGTTTCTCTCAGCAATATTATTTGAGCGCTCTCTTCAAAAGGGTTATCAGAGGGCGCTAGCTGAAGATTATTAACATTAACATCACCTTCCAAAAGAAGTTCGGCATTAAAAGTCTGTAACATAATGGGGTGATCTGTTGTGTTTTTCACATCAAATCTCAATAGATATTCATTGCCATTGCTTAGAGGAGATTCGCTTGGGGAGGTCATGGAAACCTCAATCTGTCCGCTGGTGGCGACAGGAGCGGTAGTCTTTACCGTCCTAGACCTGGCAACACTGCCTGTCAGCGCATCAGGGCGAAGGTTAGGAAGGTAAGCTAAGGTACTTGCGATAAGTACAACCCCTACAATTCCTAGGGTAATTTTTAAACGTTTAGTCATGTTAAAATAAGATTAAAAACTATTTTTTCTTACGTCTCAATACATGCCCCGCACCTAAAACACTCGTAAGCAGCAGCAATCCTGCCGCGGCACCGGTTTGCGGTAGACGAATCGATTTTACGACACCCGTACTTTCATTGCCTGAGGCGTCTTTGGTTGTCAGTTTAAAGGTGTATTCCTTTCCGCCTTCCAAATCCGGCACATCGTGATTCATTACGGCCGCACCAAGGGATTTCCCGCCATCATAGGTGTTTCCTTTGTCTACGCTCATATATAGAATTTGATCCACCAGGTCTTTTGCGCTATTCAGGCTGGCGGTCCATTTCATCATCACTACAAATTTTTCAAAACTTTCCTTAAACGAAAGCATCAAATTGGTGATATTTTCCGGGGGAGTCACGTCCTTTGGCGCGGGTGCGGGCACTGTCTTCAAAAAAGCTTCCAAATACGTGCCGGAACACAAAGTCTTTGCCTCCTCAGTGTCCCTAAACAAAGGAGCGTCATTATTCAGTACATTGTTGATACGGCTGATGAGTTCCCCCATTGGCAATTTGCACGCCATATTTTGTGTGACAGCGGGGTTCGCGGCAGTGGTGACTTCATATTTCAGCATACATTCCTCGCCCTTCAGTTCCATGGAATACGCGACATCCTGTTCATCATTGGATTCTTTCATGGCAGCAGGAGTACAAGTTTTTAAGTTTTCATAAAAACAATCCATATCTTCCCCGCAGGAAATAACGGAAGTTTCTTCAATAATTTGATCCACAGTTTCATCCGGAGCGGCAATGGAAATTACTCCCTCTTCAGTTGGTGTGGACAGCACATCCGACCCTGCAAACAACCCACTATCCGTATTACCGCTCACCATGGGGTTTCCGGCAAGATCCGTAACGGCCACGCCGGCAGTTATAATATAGTTTGTCCCTTTCGTTTGTTCAGATGTTTCCAGAGTTACCACATCTCCGTTTGCTACCGCATTGGTTACGGCTAATGTAACGGCGGGATCAAGTTGACTGACGATTGAAAAAACAGATTCCGGATTGGTGGCTGGCAAAGAAACCGCTTCCGAAAACGTAACACTTACATGGATTTTATCCGTAGTATTAACAGCGGTTACTGTCGGAGAAACATCATCAAGTACATCATCTTTCAAAAGGGGTGCTTCCTCCACAGCCCCCAATGTGGTTGCTGTTGCCTCCAAGCTATAAGCATCACTTTCCATTTCAGCACTATCGATAGCGGTGAGCGAAAAATAGTAATCCGTTCCCGATGTTAATCCGGACACCACATAAGAAGTGTTGTTATTAGAGGTGTCTATTTGATGATCATAATCTCCCTCCCCAGCCGTTTGAATCGATGTGACTCCGTAATAAATACGATAATGCTGAACCAGTCCGCCTTGCGCGTCTTTTGCGGAATTCCATGAGAGTCCGATGGAACTCGGATTGATGGCAGTCGCGGTTAATCCGGTTATGTTTTCCGGCGCTCCCGCGGCAAAAGCCAGAGGAATTGCCAGTAAAACAGCGGCAAATAAAGCGATTAGAGATTTTTTATGTTTCATTTTCATGACGTATTTTGTTATTTATTTGTTTTTAAATCATTATATTATAACAAATTCCAACAAGAAAGGCAAGAGATTTTACCAAGAATGCACTGCTGTCCAACAAAACCCTGAAACTGGCTTCGGGGTAAAAAATCCAGCAACTGATTAAAAATTATGCTATAGCTAAACCATAATAAAATGACATAATGAAATCAGGAAAAGCTACCTAGGTCAGTCCTGAGAATGACGAAGGGGGGAATGGAATGGTGGGGTTATGCCCAATTTATACTATTCCAGCTATAGTGACCAAGAATGTTATCGTTTATCGATAATCGATTAATTTGTTATAATCAAACAAATAAACAAATTTAATCATGATCAAAAAAACCATTTCACAAACCGGTTTAACCGATGTGCTTTTAAAGGAAAAACAACTTTACAAGCCTTCCGCGAAAACTCTGAAGATGGCGAAAATAAAAAATGTTCCCGCCACACTAAAAGCGGCCCAAAAAGACCCCCTCAAATTTTGGGAAGAGGCCGCCACAGAACTCGAATGGTTCGCTCCATGGAAAAAGGTGTTCGAAGACCGTCACAAGCCGTTTTACGAATGGTTTGTGGGTGGAAAATGCAACATTGTTCACAATGCCCTGGATCGTCATATGGACACGCCGGTGGAAAAAAAGACCGCTATTTTATGGGAAAGTGACGCGGGAAAACACCGTCAATTCACATATCGTCAGCTCCATACCGCCGTCAATAAAATGGCCAATGGCCTCAAAATGCTCGGTGTAAAAAAGGGGGATCGCGTGGCCACGTATCTTCAAAACATTCCGGAGGCCGCCATCACCATGTTGGCTTGTGCCAAAATCGGCGCCATTCATTCCGTTGTTTACGCGGGTTTTTCCGGCAACGCTTTGGCCACTCGTCTTAAAGATGGTCGTGTTAAGGTGCTGGTCACTTCCAACGTCGGTCATCGTCGCGGCAAAGTGATCGACATGAAAACCGTGTGTGACGACGCGCTAAAACAATGTCATTTTGTCAAAAAAATGATCGTTGTCCGCCAGAACGATGATCTTGTTAAAATGAAACGCAATCGCGACTTCTTTTATCACGACCTGGTTGACCCTCAGTCCGACATTTGTAAGACCGTGCCTGTTGATTCCGAACACCCCCTTTTCATTCTCTACACGTCCGGAACCACCGGAACACCCAAGGGCATTATCCACGTTCATGGAGGGTATATGGTGGGCGTCAATCGCAGTTTTCAGTGGGCCTTCGACATCCGCGGAGATGAAACATATTGGTGTACCGCTGACCCGGGATGGATTACAGGACACAGTTACATCGTTTACGCGCCACTCATGGCGGGCATTACCACACTCATGTTCGAAGGGGTTCCGGATTACCCAAGGCCCGATCGCATTTGGAAAATTGTCGAAAAATACAAAGTCAACATTTTGTACACCGCCCCCACCCTGATCCGCGCTCTCATGCGGTATGGTGAACAGTGGCCCAAAAAACACGATCTTTCCTCCCTTCATCTCCTCGGCTCCGTCGGTGAACCCATCAATCCGGAGGCGTGGCGTTGGTACCACAAAAATATCGGTCACGGAAAATGCCCCATTATAGACACGTGGTGGCAAACCGAAACGGGGATGTTCATGATCACTCCTTTGCCGGCAACTCCGCTTAAATCCGGTTCCGCCACTTTTCCCTTTCCGGGTATCGAAGTTGATGTGGTCGACAGTAAAGGAAATTCCGCTCCTGCGGGAAAAGGCGGCTTTCTGGTCATCAAAAATCAATGGCCTTCCATGTTACGGGGTGTGTACAAAGACCCCGCGCGTTACAAAAAAACCTATTGGAACAAAATAAAGGGTGTTTATTTTACAGGCGATCTTGCTCACCGCGATAAAGACGGTTATTTTTGGATTCAAGGCCGTTCTGATGATGTTCTTTCTATTGCCGGTCATCGCATCGGCTCTGCTGAAATCGAGAGCGCGCTCGTCAGTCATCCTGCCGTAGTCGAAGCGGGTGTAATTGGTAAACCCGATGAGATAAAAGGGGAGCGAGCCAAGGCTTTTGTGATTCTTAAAAAGAAATACAAACTCTCCGAAAGTCTCATCGCTGAGCTCAAAAAACACGTTCGTTCCGAACTTGGTCCCATCGCTGTGCCTTCCGAACTGGAGTTTGTCGAAAAACTCCCCAAAACCCGTAGCGGTAAAATCATGCGTCGTGTGCTTAAAGCACAGGAATTGGGTGAAAAATTAGGCGACGTGAGTACATTGGCTGATTAAGGATATAACAAAAGAAGGCGACAATAATCATTGTCGCCTTCTTTTGTCTTACAGCCCAATCTCTTCCGCGATTTCCTTCATCGAATCCAGCGCGATCTGAAGAAATTCATCCACTTC
This sequence comes from Candidatus Peregrinibacteria bacterium CG_4_10_14_0_2_um_filter_43_11, assembly GCA_002792495.1. Taxonomy (GTDB): domain Bacteria; phylum Patescibacteriota; class Gracilibacteria; order UM-FILTER-43-11; family UM-FILTER-43-11; genus UM-FILTER-43-11. Next base: position 6,069 of record PFOK01000144.1, read on the forward strand.
CAATCCCAATTTTTCACATTCTTGGATCGTATTGCGATTCACTTTGGCGGCGAAGGTTTTGTCCTTAAGTTTCTTTTTAATCGATTTTACTTCCGCGTTTGCCAGTTTTTTATCCGGTCGCATTAAGCCATATGCATAAATCAGACCCGTTATCGTTTCTCCGGCGGCAAGAGCGTGTTCCACCAAGCTTGCGCGCGTTTTTCCCTTAAAATCCCCCGGTCCATAATACGCGTCACCCCAACCCAGTTCATATCCATGAGACTGAATCACCCGAATCGCTCCATCCGTCACGCCGGCTTTTTTTAGAATTTCCTCGCAGGTCACACAATGCTTAACGACATCATCACCCACCGTTTCCCAATCAATATCGTGCAATAATCCCAAAATACCCCACGCCTCCTCATTGGCACCCAGTCTCTTGGCTAAACCGCGCATCACCACTTCACTTTCACGGCTGTGATTGCGATTCACAGGGTTTTTGACGTATTCATCCAGCAATTTCACGGCATCGTCATACGAAATACCAACCTCAATATTCTTTCCGTCATCCGTCATTGTCGATCGGGAATTATCGTCATCTTTAGCGGTAGCCTGATTATCAGGAGTGATCGTGTTAGAGGTTTTACCGGAAGGACGCATGAGGGGAAAAAGCACCAAATCTCTCAAATTATCCTGATGTGTCAAAAGGGTTAAGAGTCGATCGACCCCCATTCCCCAGCCGGACATGGGTGGCATGCCGTGTTCCATACAGCGCAAGTATTCCTCATTCATCGACATCGCTTCCTCGTCACCTTCCGCCTTGGCGCGTGCCTGATTTTCGAACCGTTCACGCTGATCGATTGGATCCACAATTTCCCCATATGCGTTGATCACCTCCCAACCATTCACAAGAAGCTGAAAAGTATCACACAAATTCGAATTGTCATCACTCTTGCGGGCGAGCGGTTTCATATCCACAGGGTGTCGGATCACAAAAGTCGGTTGAATCAACTTTGGGCGACTGACTTTTTTATACAAATGATCCACCAAACTTCCAAAGCCCATCGTGTCCATTTCCTCAATCACGATCCCCTTCTTTTTCATCACGGCACAAAGGTCATCGGCATTATCAAAATCATGCACATCGATACCGCTGTCTTTTTTGATTAGGCTATAAAACTCCACGCGTGGCCAAGGGGTATTAAAATTAACCACCTCATCTTTGCCGTCAGGGTTTTTAATCGTGATCTGTGTCGTTCCCAAAATGGTTTTGAGCAAATGTTCAAACATCTGTTCGGTAAAATTCATATTGTCCTCGTAGTTCCAATAGGCCGCGTAGTGTTCCACCATTGTGAATTCCTGCAAATGGCTGGGATCCATTCCTTCATTACGAAACACCCGTCCGATTTCAAAAGTCCGTTCAAACCCTCCCACTACCGCCGTTTTTTGCCACAATTCCCCTCCGGCAATTCTCAGATACACATCAATATCCAGCGCATTGTGATGAGTAGTAAACGGTTTCGCGGTCGCGCCGGAAGACACATTTTCCAAAATTGGCGTTTCGATTTCCACAAACCCATGTTCGTAATAAAAGTCGCGCAAGGTCTGAATAAATCGGCTTCGTACCAAAAAACGCTTGCGGGTTTCCGGATTCATCACCATGTCCAAATAACGGTCCCGGTAACACTTCTCCCGATCCTTCAGTCCATGCCACTTATCCGGCAACGGCCGCAGGCTTTTGCTGAGCAGCTGACACTCCGAAATGAGCACGGTTGGTTCGCCGTGTTTGGTGATGAACATATCCCCCGTTAGACCGATAAAATCCCCCAAGTCCAACAACTTCACAAAATCAAAAACAGCATCCGGCGTGAATCCTCTCATCCAGCACACCTGCAATTGCCCTTCCTGATCCTGAATCTGCGCGAAAATCAATTTTCCATGCTCCCGTAATGTCATAATACGCCCTGCTACCTGGATATCCTTTTTTGGGTTTTTTTCGATGGCCTCCACTTCCCGCGCATCCGCTATTTTTGCCGTCTGCGTGTCGTGTGTACGATCAAAACGGGCGGGATAGGGGTTCATCTTCATCGCTTTAATGCGCTCCAGTTTGCCAAGCCGTTCCTGAAAAAGAGGGTCATCGTGAGTCATACGCATAAGATTAATTGACAGAGCATATTGTAACTTAATTTTTAAAATTTGTCTTGTTTTATTGACACGATAAAAAATAATAGTAGCTTGATCCCCTTTAGTGTTTAACGTCATTAGCTATGCAAATCAGATTCATTTCATCCTACGCTCTAATCAATGCAGAAGATGGTGCGCTAAGAAAAGCTGGTGCGAGTCTAGACGCAAGCCCCCTCAGATAAAGAAAGGGTAGCAGATAATGTAGAAGGTGCCTTTTTAGGTAGAACTATTCCTGCTTTGTTGATAGAGCTTGAAGTAGCTGGAGTAAATCGGCGTGCGATAGTAAGGGCATTGTTTAGTACGTTGGATGCCGTCAAGGCAAGTGGTGTCGAATTGGCTCTACAGCAAGTTGAATCGTTGGAGCAGGCTCGTGTGATGGTTGAAGGAGTATTGGCGAGAGCGGATCAAGTTCGTGGCATCACAACTCCTCCAAACGGATCAGCGGCTTATGGTAAAAAACGAGAGGGCGGTATGTAGCCTAAAATCATTTAATTTTTTAGTTCTTTAATTCCACTTCATCATGACAACACCTTCACCAGCACCATCCGCAGGGGAAAGCCAATCACCAGAAGCACAAATAGCTTTGGTGAATGCTCATTTGCTATTAGTGGCGTCTACAAGATTAAGTGAATTGGCCCGTACCCTTGCGGAACAAGCGATCCAAGCGGGTAATGCCAGCTTTGAGGCAGATTGGGCTACGGAGCAAGCTTATCGTTTGCCAGGGGTGGTAACGGATTTAGATAGCATGTTACCTGAATCCATGAGGGGTACCATAAAGGCATCTCGGGCTGCTTTTGAGGAATTATTGGAAACGACATCAGCAGGATATTTAAAGGCCGCTCAGACCATTGCTGATGACCCTGAAATGTCTTTTACGGATAAAATGGACTGGGTAGCAGATAATATACCAGAAGCTGTAACAAAACACCTCTCAGAAGACATCGGTCTAACCAACGCGGAAAGGTGTATGATTTTTCTAATGCGAGCCAGTAAAAATCCCGTACGCATATTAGAGAAATATGATACTAATTTGCAATAAGAAACGAATAAATAGAGTCTGCAATCCATCCCCATTTTGTAATCGACTGAATAGTTTTCGGGCTTTTTTCGTATT
>PFOK01000046.1 GCA_002792495.1 Candidatus Peregrinibacteria bacterium CG_4_10_14_0_2_um_filter_43_11
ATTTCACTTTTATTGCCTTGTATAAGAAAAAAATAATTTTACCCATCAGCAATGTTTTAAAATCAAATTGGTATTAGAATTTATTTGAAGCTTGGAATTTGAATATTTGGATTTTTTTAGACCAATTAGGTTGATTAGATCAATTAGAAATTCAGAAGTAGGTTTTCATCAAAAATAATGATATAATACCCTTTGTTGTATTTTTGTAATCCATTTACCACTATGTCCTCTCCTCTTTATCAGAGTCCAAAAGGTGTTCACGATATTCTCCCCGATGATCATCTTTATTTTTCGTTCATCAAAAAAGTGGTACGGCACCGTTGCCGTCGCGCCGGTTTCCGAAGGATCAGCACCCCTATGTTTGAGAATGTGGATGTTTTTACCCGTGGCATCGGCGAAACGACCGATGTGGTGGAGAAGGAAATGTTCGTTTTTGAAAGTAAAAGCGGTAAAAAATTCGCCCTAAGACCGGAAGGAACCGCGAGCGTGATAAGAGCCTATTTGGAACACGGCATGCAGCAATTGCCAAAGCCGGTGGAGCTGTATTATATTGAACCTTTTTTCCGTTATAACCGTCCGCAAAAAGGACGCTATCATCAATTCCATCAATTCGGTTTTGAAGTGCTGGGCGAAGCGGACGCCGCGATTGATGCTCAGGTGATTTATTTGGCCTACCGCATCAATCAAGATCTCGGCATAGCCGATCAATTGAGTCTTCAGATCAATACCATCGGCTCTGTGGCGGATCGCGAAAAATACAAAGAGGATTTGATCCATTTTTATACCGGCAAAGAACGGAGTTTGTGTGAGGACTGTAAACGCCGAAAGGATAAAAATCCGCTTCGTCTTTTGGACTGTAAAGAGGAAGACTGCCAGATTCTGGCTTCGATGGCACCGCAGTTTGAACATGTGATGGGAGAGGCCTCAAAAGATCATTTTGCGTTGCTTTTGGAATATTTGGAAAAACTCAAAATTCCTTACACAAAAAACCCCCGCCTGGTTCGCGGGCTGGATTACTATACCCATACCGTTTTTGAATTCTGGAGCAAAAGCGAGGGGAGCCAAAATGCTACAGGAGGAGGAGGACGTTATGATGGCCTGATTGAATTGATGGGCGGACAAGACACACCCGGACTTGGGTATTCAGCGGGAATGGAACGCACTATGGAATATATGAAAGAAGTCGGCATTCGGCCTCCGAATAAAGATAAAGTGCAGGTTTTTCTCGCCCAGCTTGGGCTGGTCGCCAAGAAGCGCTCTCTTTCGCTTTTAAATGAATTGCGTGAAAGAGGTATTAACGTAGTTGGCGCTGTCGGCAAAGACTCTGTAAAGGCTCAAATGGGTTTGGCGGATCGTCTGGGGGCAAAATACGCGCTGCTTCTGGGGCAGATTGAAGTTCAGGAAAATACGATTATTTTGAAAAACATGGAAAAGGGCTGTCAAGAAACTATTCCGTATGAAGGAATTGTGGATAAAATGGTTCAATTGGTGGGAGAAAATAAATTGGAGGACAAACGATTGTGGGAAGAATAAATTCTGAACCCCTTTAAAAAAGGTGTTCAGTGCTCCCCAAAATGATTGTTTTCGTTCTTCATTTTCTCGTTCAGCTTCGTTCCGCCTAACTTCAGGGACCACGAGACCCGAAGCGGTGTCGGAACTACGCGCACTTAAAAATTCATCACTCAATATTTTATTTAAAAGAATAAATTCTGAACCCCTTTAGATCAATGAAGAAGATTGAAAACTCGCAATTTGCAATAAGGCGTTTTAAAATTAAAAATTGTAAATTTTAAATTGATGAAAAAGTTTTATGGCATTGTCGGTCATCCCGTTATTCATTCCTTTTCACCCGCAATGCACAATGCGGCCTTTAAGACGGAAGGAATCGACGCGGAGTACAAGATTTTTGATATCGCTCCGGATAGCCCCGAGAGTCTCGCGAATTTTTGCTATGAAGTTGATTTGAATCATATCGCCGGTTTTAGTGTGACTATGCCATACAAACAAGCCATCATGACTTACATGGATCACTACGATCCGCTCGCCAAACTGGTGGGATCGGTCAATACGGTGAAGATTGAGGCTCACGAAGATCATGGAGCCCCCCTACTCCTTGGCTACAACACGGATGCAACGGGGGCGCTTGCCGCTCTGAACGAAAAAATACCGCTTTCCCCCGGTGTCAAGGTGCTTGTTTTGGGTGCCGGCGGAGCCGCGAGAGCGATTGTGTACGGTTTGAAAGAATGTGAGGCAAACGTGCATGTTTTTAACAGAACGATGGACAAAGCGGAAGCACTGGCCGATGAGTTTGAAGTGGAAAGCATCGATTACCGACTCATCACCAAAGAAGCTCATTTCGACATCATTATCAATGCCACTTCTGTAGGCAGTACTCCTTTGCCGAAGGAATCGATTTTACAGACCCATCAAATCGATAAAGACACCGTGGTGATGGATCTTGTGACAAACCCCGTGGATACTCAACTCCTTAAAGAAGCCAAAAAAGCCGGTGCAAGAACCATCGACGGTGCCCGTATGCTCTTACATCAGGCTGCGGGACAATTTGAAATCTGGTTTGGCAAACCCGCGCCACTTAAAGCAATGGAAGAAGCGCTTTATGCGAAAATGAAGCAATTTTAGGTTTTAATTATTACGTCTGACGTCCAAGTTGCCGACTAAGCTCTTCCCCCCTAAAAAAGTGATACGCGCTTATTGGGTCACCGGGTATTTTACAAGTCTCTAAAGCGTTGCGTCTGGAGAGCAATGTCTGTCTTCTCGGATCACCTGCACTTAGTCCTTCCAATCTTTCTGTTAACAATTTAACCACTTCATCCCGTAGAAGAACGAATTCCATCCATACGTAGTCAAATTGCCTCCACTCCAACGAGTGCGCACTTCGTCCCTTTGGATCAAGAGCTCCTATGGTTTTATGATAGGCTTCTGCCGATGGCTCTATTTGAACTTGGAAGCCCCTTAGTTTTTTAAATTTACCAGCTATTTCAGCTCCCAACAGATCGGAATCTTCATCGGGATTTTCGTCAGACCCCTCCACCACATGAGCAATCGGCTGAGATGGTGATACTACTACTTCCTGTGGGTTCATCCCCTTTTCCACACAAGCACTAAAATCATCGGCACTCCCCTGACCGGCACATCTTGCCATCACGCTTTTAATATCCTGCCTTGCCGTACCACAAGCCATTGCCAATAAAAAACTTAGAGTGGCAATGATCGGAGATGATGCGTGGCGTAATTTTTCTGAAATCATTCGATAAAATGAAAAAATATAAACCCTCCGTTTATTTATTGCCCTTGTTGACGCTGACGTTCCTGCCTCTTAAAAAAACTATCTGCTTCTATCGGATCGTCCGGTATTCTGTAGTTTTGTAATCGACGCGTTAAGTCTTTCAAACGTTGCCTTTCCGTTCCGGATAGCGTTAATATTTTTTCTGTCCACAGTTCAATGATTTGTATTTTTAAATCTTCCCACTGTCTTCTTAATGCGTCAAAACGCCGTCTCGCTGCATTACGATCCCGTCTTACTTGTGGATCAAGAACACTACCGTGCCCTATTTTAGAACGATAATCACTGGCAGCCAATGACATCCTCGATTCTATATCTTTGATTTCTCTATTTTTTATAACTATCACTTCATATAGACTGAGTTCTTCATCTCCTTCTCCTGCCGACTGACTGGTAACTGGTGCTTGTGCGTCTCTACTGGACTGTTGTGAACGTGCAGGTGGTCGCGTAGCAGGAGCAACAGGCACAGCAGGTGCGGCCTGTGGGGCTGGTTGAACTGGCTTGAGCGTCTCTGCGGATTCTCCCGCAATACAGCGCTCGTAAGCCTGCACATCATCCCCATGATCTGCCGCACATGCGGCAATCGTGTTTTTTAAGCTGGCACGTCCTGCGGCACAAGCTGCGGTCAGCGAAAGCACGAACAATGCCATCGGGGTGAGGGCGATTCTTCGGAAGTTTTCAGATAATGTTCTTTGTGGAGTTTCCATGATTTAAAAAATTTAAGGAGTAATTGATTAAAATAAGAGATTAGCGAGTGGCACATCCTACTATGTTTCCTGAATCATCAAGAAAAATACAAATAGTCCTCTCCCCTCCGTTCTTAAGCGGTAATAAAACCAATCTGTAATATTTAGCTTAATTTTGCACAGGACCTTCCATGGAATCAGGATTCTCCAGATTCCACTTTTTTAAAATAGCTCGATTAGTGGCAAAGTCAAAAGAAGTCTTTTTTTCCTCTACCTCCATTTCATTGTAATCATAAACGCTTTCCGAATACCAGAATTTTAGATAGTTTGCGGTCGCGTTAAGCATTTCATTCGCTTTTCTTTCCGCTTCAGCGCTAACTCTCCTCCTCGCTTTGACGGCGGAATTTTCTGCTTCGACGATGGCCTTTTCTGCTTCCGATTGTTCCGGTACCGCGGGCAAATCGGTATCGGCTTGTTTTAAAGAAGCTGGAATTTGCAACGCATTCAACTCGGCGATCTTACCTTCTAATACTTGTTTCACGGCGGTTTCTTCCGGGTTCAATCTATTTATGGCCGTGGTATAAAGAGAAAATCTTTCTGCTTTTAATGCTTCCAAACGCGCTCTTATTGTATCAAACTCGTCTGATAGCTTCCTGATCTTTCTTTGACCCCTTTTGGTAAACTTTATGTTTTTTAAATCACGAAAAGCGTCTACCAATTTTTGTATTTCCGCCTTTTTACCATCAATCGCGGTCTGATTTTCGGCAAGATCCTTCGCTAATTTTTCCTGAGCTTCCTGATTCTTGGCACGCTCCTGTGCCAAATTTTGCCGAGCTTTCCAAGCGACTTTAGCAGGATCGCTTTTTACAGGTTCTGCAACGGGTGCTGGCGCAGGCTCAGCAATGACAGGAATTGCTTTTGGGGGTTCGGGTGCTTCCGGTTCTCCTGTTTGCGATACACATTCCCCGTAAGCCACTAGATCATCGCCATGATCACGGGCACATCGAGTAATTAACGCTTTTAAATCCATTCGCCTTACTACAAGAACCGGTGCATGTTTATCTGTCATTGGCTTCGCGACATCTCCCGCAATGCAATATTCGTAAACTACCGCATCATCCCCATGATCTTTTGCACACATGGCAATCGTTTCTTTTAAGCTGGCACGTCCTACCGCGCAAGCTTCGGCCACCAAAATAGCCAGCAACGCTGGTAGACTAGTAGCTACCTGTCTTATTCTTTGCATTGTGCCAAGCCGATGGTCAGAAGGCGGAACATTACGCATAAAAACCTAAGATAAAAGTTAGGTGTCTATTTAATCACAAAATAATAAATATGTCAACTCATTTTTCGCCTCTGTTTTAAAGAGGTACCGTTTATAAATCCGACTTCACCGCTGTTAAAAAAATCTGATTCCGATGCAACGGCATTTCGTAAACCGGCGTGAGGGAAAAAGCCGATTCGTACTCCGGATATTCCCTGACCACCTCCAGTGCGTCTGCGGTCACAACGGTTTTTTTGAGTGTGATGTTTTCCGTGCCGGCTTGCTTTTGAACCATCAAACGGTAATCATCGACAGGATTAAATGTGAGACGAAACGGCAGTTCGTATTTTAGTGAAACGGTTTCTGATTTTCCAGGATCAACCGTCATTTTAAACGCGAAAACGGTATACCCGAGATCCTCGTAAGTGGTCACGGATTCCAGATTGTGACTTCCCGTTAGACGACTTCCACGCGGAACATACACCCGCATGTAATCGACATTAGAACCTTCCCCCAAAATAAACCGCAGGGTTCCCGGTGTTAAATTCCCCGTTCCGTAACGGCGAATCAAAGAGAGCCATGGATCGATGCTCGTTGCCTGCCACGTATGGTTTTTGGTGATGCCGAGCTGATCAACCAGAGAACCTTCTTGTCCGATTTCAGTTCGATGATTCATGACTGCCGTAATGAACTGATCGCTTTTATTGCCGCCGATTGAAGTGCTGACGACATTGAGGTAATCGGTTTTGGGAATTGCGGCGATCACACGTCCTTCCATCCCCAATCGTCCGATCAGAGCCTCCACCTGTTCATCCGCGGAGTACATTTGGATGTGCCGGCCAAGGATCAAATCGCTTGTCGCCGCCAAAAGCTCCGGCCAATGATCGGCGTTCATTATTCTTTCTTTCAGAGGCGGCATGAGATCAAACAAAAGCTGTTTGGGGTTTTGGGTGCCCGCCATTTTTGTTTCGGCGGAATAAGAAAGAAGGGCATTTAAGTTTTCGGAGGTGATGAGATCTTGAATCCCCGACACGTTTAGAGGACCTGTCAGTTCCAATAATTTTTCGGCAACAGTTTGATCGACGGCAATCACCGTATCGACCGACGGCCCACGACTGTGCTCCAAAAACCACATGATCTTTTGGGCGGATGTGGGAAAATCGGGACTGTAATTCGCGTCACGCAAGGCCCAGTGTTCCGCCACCGCGTCGATCCCCGCGGGCGGCGGAACATTTTCCATCAGTTGACCATCGATGTCATACACGTCTTTCGGTTCCATTTTGGTGATCACCCCATCGTTGACCGTGACCAAAACCACACTGCCGATGAATCCTCCCGTGGCACGCCGTTCGTTTTTGTTTTGCAGCAAAATGAGATAATCGTGCGGAACGCGATCCCCAAGTAACCGGAGGGCGCCCTGAAAATACACTTCTACCTCGCGGGAAGCGGTTAGAATTTCGGTCAGTTTATTCTGCGCAAAAACGAGTTGTCCGCGAACATCTGTAGGAAGAAGCTGCGCGTTTAAGGTGGCGAGATTTTGCCGAACGCCTTCCGCCTCGGCAAGCAGATGGTCGAGTTTCGTTTTTTCCTGATGCAGGAGCGTCATAAAATCCGCCGCCGGGTTTTGCCTGATGAATGCCGTTTTAAGATTCCCCACACCCTGTGCCAAGTCGGCCAATTGTTGCCCCATGTGTGAAACCGCGATTCCGCTTTCGATCAGTTTTTCCGCGGTGTCCAGATACAAACTCTGATTCAAAAACACGTTGGCCTGAGCGGTTAAATAATGGGTACTGCCGGAAAGCTCCCGCAACGAACGTTGCGCCTTGCTAAACACAAGGTTGGCCTGCCCATAATTTTTTTCCGCCAGATATTGCCCACCCTCCTGCAGTTCTTCAAAACCGGCAAAGGCCAGATTCCGGTTCCGCGTGATGAGCTCCTTCCCCTGAAAATACACGTTGCCCGCGCTAAAAACCGCCACCACAATCAGGCCGATCAGAGCGAAGCGAAGGTAGGCACTTTTTTTTTCTTCCGTCGCGGAAATGGGTTTATTTTTCGGCGAAATCACGTCAAAAAAATTGCCCCCTTCCAGAGGAATATAATGGATAGACGATGGGTTGTGTTTTTTTGCTTCCCGCATGGGTTGTATTGTATCATGCTTGCGGGATTTATGGGAACTAGAGGTTTTGCGGGGTATTCGTTTCGTAGAAACGCAAAATTTTACGTCTCTACGATGTGGTTACCATGAACATTTTACGTCTCTACGGTAGAATGGTTGGACACAAATCCCGCAAAACCCACCCATCGTAAAAATCCCGATAACAATGAACCAAGAACAATTGATTTGGCAAAAAGCACTGGATTATTTGGGAATTCGCTTTCACAGCAAATACGAACTCAGACAAAAGCTGACGCGTCATTTTCCTGATGAGGAAGAAAAGATTTTAAAAGCGATTGCAGAGATGGAACGCGTGGAGCTTTTGAATGACCGCCGTTTTACCGAACAATTGGTGAATTCTTTGATTCAAAAACCAATCGGCCGTTTTAAGCTGATGATGGAAATTAAAAAACGCGGACTGGAGCCGGAACTGGCAGAAAACATGCTTCTTAATTTCGGTTGGAGCGAGGAAGAAAGCGCGAAAAAAGCGATTGCCGAAAAAGAGCGTTCTCTGCGTGAACCGGATGAACGGAAGCGGAAACGAAAGCTCATGAATTTTCTACAAAGCCGTGGCTTTGAAAGTGCGATGATTTATAAAGTCCTGAATTTTTAATATAACGAAATAACGATACAACGATATAACATTTTGGTTAGTAATTTATTCCTACAAAACCTTCCATGAAGGAAATTTAGAGGAATCATTTGACTAAACCCAATCGCCCTGCTAACATAGGCAAGCGGTTTTCTGGCTAGCCACTCTGTAAAGGCCTGAAAATTGCAAACCTGTCTGCCGACAGACAAGATTAAAAATTTAAATTACTCATTATGTTCGCTATTATCGAAATCGCCGGTCATCAACATAAAGTCGCTCAGGGCGATATTCTTGAGATCGAAAAACTGAAAGATTATGAGGATGGAGATAAAGTTGTTGCCGACGCGGTGCTTTTAAAGTCGGATGATAAAAAAGTGGAAATAGGAACACCTTATTTGGAGGATTCCAAAGTGGAATTCAAGGTACTTGAAGGGGGTCGAGGCGAAAAAATCCGCATCTTCAAAAAGAAACCTAAAAAACGTTTCGAACGTACTCAAGGTCATCGTCAGTCTTACACCAAAATCGAAATTTTGAGTGTGAAATAATTAGCTGTAAACCTGATGGTTACCAATGAGGTGGAAGAAAACCTCATCGTTTTTTCCAAATGTAAAAATAATCCTGTATTCATAATCTATTGAAAAGGACCAGAATCCCTCCAAACTGCCTGTTAACTTGTGAGTACGAAGCCTGTGATCAAATGGATTTTTTCTAAAAATCAGCTCCTGTCGTTCAGCAAGTAGTTTTATTTTTATGCGCAACTTTTTGTAAACCCGATTAAATCGTGAAGTATATATAATTTCCATTCGTTTTTATGCTCTTATTCACCTTAAATCTTTTAGGGATTTTAGCACCTTACCCTTACCTTCCGCAACCTCTTTTTCACTTTCTCTGAGGACTGCAAGCACTTCTTGTTCTTCGTAATGCCTTCGCAAAAGGTCGCGAAAAAACTCGCTAACGGTAGGAAAATGCCTTTTTTCCATCTCCTCTTTGATCATCGTGATCATTTCCGGAGGGAGGGAAATATTTAAAATACTGCGCATATACTATTTATTTGTAATACAAATTACTAGCATTGTAACAAAAATAATGATAAAAATCAAGCTATTCAGCATGAACAACATAAACTATTCGAGAATGTTAGCTCAACTTCTTCAACACGTTTTCCAGATCCTCCGGAAGCGGTGCCGTGATTTCGAGCGCCTTCCCGGTCACAGGATGGGTGATTTTTAAATAAGCCGCGTGCAGAAACTGACGGGTTAAACCGAGAGGCTTGAGCTTTTCGTTTGTTTTGGAATCGCCATATTGCGTGTCACCGCAAACAGGATAACCGATGGAAGCGAAGTGAACGCGGAT
>PFOK01000061.1 GCA_002792495.1 Candidatus Peregrinibacteria bacterium CG_4_10_14_0_2_um_filter_43_11
CAAGCGCTAAAAAATGTCTCGAGTTAAAGCGAACGGATTGCCGAAAAACAGCCATAAAAAACTCAGGGGATTTTTATGTTGAAGAATTCATTCAAGAAGCCATGATCCACATTTAGACTTTTAGATTACACATCTTTCTGAATTGCCGAACAATTCCCGATACCCCCATCACCTTAATGATTTCTGCGATCATTTTTAAGTCACCGAATATCCCGATAAAAAAACCGTACTTTGTTGATTTTCTTGGCGTGATCACTTCTTTCCAATCCACCACTTTGATGCGCAGATTTTTCTGAACGATCAAATCGTTCAGAAAAACTTCCAATCCAAAGGGTGGCAGTGCCTTTAACACTTCCAGATCACCGAGCAACCCCCTATCAAAAACCCTTTCACCCGAAACAAAATCCAGGCCAAACCATTTAAAAATCCTCAGACTGTTCTTCCTTAGGCTCATGCTCACATCGGCGATGCCGTTTTTCACAGGCTCTATCAATTCTGTGAGCGCTTTTTCACTCAGTCCGATCAAATCCGAATCGATCATCATGATCAACGGATAACTTGCCGCCTCAAACCCCAGCTTCATCGCCAACGTTTTCCCCTGATTCTTGGGATATGAAATCAACCGGATCCCTTCTATTTTTTTCAAAACCGCCTCAGAATCATCCGACGATCCGTCATTGATTACAATCACCTCATCAATCAGAGGATGTTTAATGAGCAGACTTAAAACCACGCCTACCCGCCTTGCTTCATTATACACCGGTACAATGCAGGAGATTTTTGAATGCATGAAAAATTATTTATCATCAATGATGATACCCCCATCTCTTTTTCTGAACAATTTTAAAACCCTTACGTATTTTTCCATTCAGTAAATCAAACCGGATACTACCGAACAGTTCCCGCAATAATAACTTGAAATGGTTTATCTCGCCTTTTTCTTGATAATGGTTTTTTCTTATCGCTATTTTTTGTATCTTCCGACTTTGCAGCCAGGTCAACTTCTTCTTTTAAAGCAATTTCAGCACTTTTGGCTTCCTCCAGAGCTTTTTTATTGTTTTATCCCTTACTTTTAAGCTTTCTTTTTTTACCCCACAAGTTTCCTCTGGGGGGAAGTATAAGAAGCGGATCATGATCCATAAAATAAAAAATTATCTTTCTGCAACCAAATTTTCATCGTTCTCCCACCAATTTTCACGATTGTCATGTGTTCCATCCTCAGTAGGATCAAAGACCTTATCTTGGCCAAGACTCATCCACTTCCCACCGGTAAACTCGTAAATCAAAAGAGAATGAGTAGTGTGAAAAAAAACGGTTTTCGGAGTCGTATCGTAATTCTCCATGCCTGTACTGGGATGCATAAAAAAGGCGACATCGCCTTCTCTCCCCGCGAAGGGGACACCGCCAGGAAGTACATTTTCGGAAATTTTTGCCCCTACCCTGTCTACAAACCATCCCCATTCACCTTTGCCTTCATTTCTGTGAAACCACGATGTAGCTGAAAGTGCTTCCTCCCCCTCCGCCGTAGCACCCCCTTTAAATTTCCATTCCTTTTTAGCGGTAGCGGTAGGAAGAATACTGGCTAGCCATGCTTCGTTTTTCATAGCTGTTCCTTTTATTCTCGCTTTAAACGCCGCAAGAGATTCCCCTCCCTTGGAAGGTTTTTTTTCCTGTGGATTATTCCCGGGGATATGTGCTTGTTCTGCCGGATTTGTCATTTAGTTTTAAATAAAAAATAAATCTTATTATTATAGCAAATTTAGGCCAAAAAATCAATCCTTCGTTGTAGATAATAAAAAAGGTTACCGAAATCCCACGTGTAGATAATAATTCGGTTACCGTGTTGTCATGAATATGACAACCAAAAATAATATA
>PFOK01000121.1 GCA_002792495.1 Candidatus Peregrinibacteria bacterium CG_4_10_14_0_2_um_filter_43_11
ACGAAGAACTGAAAACTTTATTAACTTTAAACTTCGAAATTATTTTGGAAAGCTAGTATATCTTAACTTTCATCGACCCAGTGCTTATGCCAAAGAGGCAATCGACAAAAAAGGTAAACGAAAACGAACTTATTCGCCTGAGAATTATATGATTCCTTACGAAAAACTACGCTCCCTTCCTAAGGCTTCGGAATATTTAAAGCCGGGTATTACGTTTGAGAAGTTGAATGAAATCACGTATGCTGAAAGTGATACAGAATATGCTAAAAGAATGCAAAAAGAGAAAATAAAAATGTTTAAAACTATATTTCGCTAACTTTCCCAATTAAGACACATCGTTCAGGATCATTCTTGGATTAGAAAAGACTATTGGTATCAGCAAGTAGTCGGACGCCATTCAAAAAACGCGCCAGCTGAGGCTCAACGTTCAATTCAAAAGCACAATCTCCACTTCTTTTGTACGCAGAAGCAGTGGGCTCGGAGTGGACGAGCTGAGGGGAGGCGGACATGTGAGGAGGGGTAACTTTATAAAAAAGGTGATTATTCTAGGGGATTGATTTGTATTTGACAACCTTTTTTAAGCACGGCAAAAGAATGAATCCCTAAACATTCCTTTTTAGGGGTATTAAGCTCGGGGTATTTCCCAGCCATCATCCATTCCGGGGCATCTCCAGCCACCAGGAGGCATTATACTTGGAAAATCCTTTCTAATTTTTGGTGGTACCCCCCTATCTGGTCGTGGAGTGTCTTCGGGTGCAGAAGGAGGTATGGGTGGTACATCTTTTGGAGGCTCTATAATTTGTGTGTTAGGTTGGGCAGTCGGAATATCTCCTATCCGATCACGAAAATCTCCGACATCCCCATTCGCCGGAACGAATTCAGGTTGAGTTGGGTATTTTTTAGTAAGTTCATCACCAATGAAGCCTTCGTGAACAGACATATCTCTAATAAAGTTAATTTACATTTTAATTGTACAATATATATTCTTAATAAGTCAAGTGTACTTTTTTTTTGCATCTACTATACTGAAAACCCATTTTAACCTTTAGATCCCTCGATTAACACTCGGGATGAGAACAGATGATTGTAGGAAAAGAATTCACTTTCGACTCAGCCCATTTTTTACCCAAATATTATGGTAAATGCGAAAAATTGCATGGTCATACGTACCGTTTACGCGTGAGCGTAGAGGGGAAAATTGGCGAAAATGGTCTGGTGATGGATTTTGTAATCCTCAAAAAAATCGTCAAGGAGCAGGTGCTCGATAAACTCGATCATACTCTTTTGAATGATGTAATAGACATTCCCTCTTGTGAGAACATCGCCAGATGGGCCTGGGAGCAACTTGCTGATTTACCACGGTTGATTGAAAAACAGCTCGATGACCCCAATTTACCGGAATCCATTACAAAATATTTTTGAGACAAAAGCACGGAAATCGATATCACGGAATTTTCTAAACAAGTGCATTTGCACGAGGTAGCCTTGTGGGAAACGCCAACATCATTTTCGGTATACCGGGGAGAGTAATTGAATTCTTGCTATGATTGTTCTCTTCCTTTTCTCATCCCGAGCACCCATTTGTTCTCATGCCGACTTACGCGGAGGCATCTAATACCTCTAGATTAGATCCCTCTTTAGGTCAATCTTCGGGATGAGAAACGAGATAAAATGATCTAAAACTAAATTTCATGTTTTATATTTACATGACCACTAACAATGCGAGGAGACCCATTTACACTGGTGTTACCCATGATATTTTTGAACGCATTAATCAGCATAAAGAAAGAGAAATAGAGGGATTTACTAAAAAATACAACTGCACACGCCTCGTTTATTATGAAGAAACTCAATATGCTGATATTGCCTTTGAACGTGAAAAACAAATCAAAAAGTGGAGACGGGAGAAAAAAATCAATCTCATTGAATCCATGAATTCTGAGTGGAAGGATTTATATGAGGAATGGGTGGCTGACTAAAAGATAGATGCCTCCGCGTAAGTCGGTATGAGAAAAAGGAGATGATTTTTCTGCTTGTTGACGGAGTTATTAACAGTAATAATTTACTTCTTTATTAAAAAATTCATAACTATCAAATGAAAGTTGTTTATCTTTCTTTTGGATCCAACAAAGGCGATCGGGGGCAATATCTGAAAAAGGCAATTCGGTTTCTTGCCGAAAATTCGGATATTACCGTTGTCGCGCAGTCCAGGATTCACGAAACTGAGGCGTGGCCGGAAGATAGTAATCAGCCCGATTTTTTAAATCAGGTTATTAAAATCAAGACATCGCTTCAGCCATTGGAATTGCTTTTTATATGCCAACAAATTGAAAAAAAAGTCGGCCGCACACCCTCCCGTCATTGGGGCCCGCGGGAAATCGATATCGACATTTTGTTGTACGGCGATGAAGTTATGGATTTGCCCAATCTTCAGATTCCCCATCATTATATACATGAACGCGAATTTGTCCTCATTCCTTTGATTGAAATTGAGCCAGAGCTTAAAGATCCGATTCATGGTAAACTGTATTCCGACTTCTTAACCGCCCTCAAAAATGGATCATGATAAAATCCAAGCGCTTATTGCTCAGCTGCTTACGGCTATCGGCGAAGATACCGGTCGTGAAGGCCTGCGCGAAACACCCTCACGAGTGGCAAAAAGTTACGAAAAATTATTCGGCGGATACGGACAAAGTCCTAAAGATGTGATTACGGTTTTTGACAATGAAGGCTATGATGAAATGATCATCGCGAAAGACATCGATTTTTATTCCACTTGTGAACATCATCTACTGCCCTTTGTTGGCAGGGCATATGTGGGCTATATTCCGAATGACAAGATCATTGGCCTTTCTAAAATGCCACGCATGGTGGAAATCTTTTCCCGCCGATTGCAAAATCAGGAACGGCTGACCAGACAAATCGCCGACACCCTGGATGAACTTTTGAAGCCAAAAGGAGTTGGAGTGGTACTGGAAGGCGAACACCTATGCATGAAAGCGCGTGGCGTGGAAAAACAAAATTGTAAAATCACCACCTCTTCTTTTACGGGATTATTTTTGAAAAACACCAATACCCGGGCAGAATTTCTGAATTTAATCCGTTGATCGTTTTCTTGTGGAAAAAGTGGATCAATTGTTATTTGGTCAAAATCAAAATCTGACTCACCCACACATCGTCCCCCTCATCCACGATGATCTCGTTTTCGATACCAAACGCGAGTGATTCCACCGCTTCGCGGACATGACGGGGGAAATGATTGTAGCACTCAATGGTGTAACTCCCCTTTCCGTCCCGCAGGACGAGCGGTTTGCGATAATGGATATTCACCAAAACCATTTTTCCTTCGTCTTTTAAAATCCGATAGCATTCATCCAAAAATGGTTCGATTTTTTTAAGATGCACCATGGCAAGGCTGGAAAAAATCATGTCAAAGCTCTCGTCCTCAAAAGGCGTTTCTTCCATATCCCCTTCCACAGTTTCTATTAAACCGTTTTTTTGGCTCAATATTTCCAGCATTTCCGGCGAAATATCCAATGCCGTCACATCCGCCCCCGCATCGAATAATTTTTGACTGATCCTCCCCGTTCCGGCACCAACATCCAAGACCTTTTTCCCGGAAGCCTGTTGAAAATAGGGGGCCAGATTATTTCTTTCGAAACTATCCCAATGTCTTTCACTCTGATCATACTCATGCGCGTAACGCGCGTAACCGGTTTTGGGGTCTAGACCTCGTTTCATAGTATTTTAAATTAAATTTTCAAAATGGGTTTTCTCCAATAGACGATGATCCAACATGATTTCTTTTTCCGTATTTAGATTATCGCCAGTTGCTCTTATTAACTTAGTTTGGATTCCGGACTGTGTCACGATTCTATCATTACGGTTCAAATAATCCTCTATTTTTGAATAAAAAAGTCCTAAATATTCATAGTCCAAATCCGTCATTTTTTCAGGATTGGCTATTTTTGACTCAATGTCAGGTCTCCGATACCCTTTGGTTATACTTAAATCAGAAAAATACCAATATTCGCTCAGACCACATGAGAACTTCACTTCTTTTTGAGGCTCTTCGGTGGAAAAACGGAAAAGATAATGATGATTATCACTGGAATAGTCAATGGAAAACCGGATCTCTTTTAAATCTTTCACGCGATGGATTGGATAATCGTCTTTTAACATCTGAAATCGCTGTTTCCAGTTGCGATGCCATGCGTCATACTCAATGGCGTGACGGAAAAAATAAAGTAAATCGCTTTTAAAAGCATGGTCGTTTATATTAAAAACTCTTAACGCCAATTGATCAAATAGATCGAGGATATTCTTTGCCTCCAGGATTTTGCCATTTCGGGCAAAAATCGCCTTTAAATATTCCATGTTTGGCAGAATTTTTTGTTGCATATACCACATAAGGTCATATACATCACGAGGCTTACAATCAGATTTTTCATCACCTATGTCTCGTGCTGTTCGTAATAAAACAGCGGCTATTTTACTCGCCATAAGTGTACTGATGGGATAGGTTTTTATTGAAAATACATAAAAATCTTTCGTTACTGAAACTATTTCAGTAGAAAAATTCTTCGTCTGAGAAAAATCATTTACATCGAATCTTACCTTCAGAACATTCCAAACGTGATCCAACCCCAATTCGTTTAAAAAAGAAAATTTAATGACCGCAAAATCAGTTCCTGCCAATCGTCCTTTCTTGATAGCTATATCAACGTCAATGTCTTCTGTTTTTTTAAAATGAATGGTCAGATCCGATTTGAATTTTTCAAAATCAAATGGTTTATTTGTCTGAAAATCCAAGTCTTCTGACATCCTTTCTAACCCATAACCAATACGCAGTAATGTGCCGCCATACATTACGAGATTTGAATAACCTGGAGTATTGTAAACAAAATTGAGCACAGGAAACTGTAGATATTCCTTAATCTCATTAATAATAACTTGTTCATTTTTACCGTCGTTTTTGGATTTTTGGACAAGGGCTTTTAATTTTTCAATCAGAATATTCATAAATAGAGTTTTACGTTGGTAAAAACAGCAATACACGCAGAAAGTTTTTGTTTGTCATCATCCGAAAGTTCATCGGTATCAATCCTGAGATCTTCCAAAAGGTGAGGGTGAACATTTTGTGTAAAACCTTTCGTATAATAATACAAATAATCAAAAACCGCTTTATGAGGCAAAGCAATTACAAAGTCGAAATCATTTTTTACTACCATAAAATCTGTAAATAATTTTTCAGTAATATTTCTGTAAAAATACAATCCGGTTCTGTTCTCAAATTTTCGCGGCAACTGGATGGTAACGGAGGTAATAGTATTAACAGCTTCCGCAAACATTCCATAATAGCTCAAAGCGGTCTCCAGGCTTATATAAGAAGGGCGCAATAAAGTATTGGCCATAAAAAACAAATAACTGATTTTGGTTTTATTGGCATTATAAAAAACGCGGGTAACATAATGTCCTCGCTTTAGATGAATGATCTGACCGTCTCTCAGGCTTCTGTTTATATAAGCATTAAAAGTACCGGCTTTCATTCCAAGCCGATTGGCGGCAACTCGTAACACCTCCTTAGTAAAATAAGGCAAATGATTGTACGCTGAGAAGAAGTTTGCTCTGTCGGAGGTCATACTGTTTAGTTAATACTACATAATTGTAACATTTTATAAACAATAAGTAAATGGATTTTTATCAGGATTTCCCATTTTTCATTCCTCGTTTGTAATTTATGTATAATGAACATTGTGAATTCAGAAAATATTACATTTCGGCATAGTATTCGCGCGCGCCGTTTGCGCATGCAAATCGATCAAAGTGGTCACGTAATGGTTACCATCCCTCGTGGCGTGCCGGAAAAAACAGTTCGACAATTTGTCCACGATCAGGAGGGGTGGATCGAAAAACGATTGTCTAAAATCAACAGCCACAATGATTCTCACCCTACGCCGATCTACGCCGAAGGGGATCGATTCTACTATTTAGGAGAACCGGTGACCTTATCTATCGAGCAAAAACCCGTGGCTAAACCACGCGTGTTAGTTCGCGATGATCAACTCATCGTTCGTCTTTTTTCACCTCAAGCGACAGCAATCAAAAAAGCCGTACAAGCTTTTTTAAAACACAAAGCGGGGGAAGTCATCCACGATCGCCTAGAATTTTGGAACGAACATTATCAACTTGAATACAAGCGTGTTACCTTTCGCAATCAAAAAACACGATGGGGAAGCTGCTCACGTCAAAAAAACCTCAATTTCAATTGGCGACTCGCTATGGCGCCCATTGAAGTGATCGATTATGTGGTTGTTCACGAGCTGTGTCACCTACGGCAAATGAACCATTCCCCCCGTTTTTGGGCTCTGGTTGCTCAAACTATTCCGGAACATAAAAAGTGGCGAAAATGGCTGAGAGAGAAGGAGTATTTGTTGAGGGTATGAATGTTAAGGAACCTCTGAAAAACTCACCTTTTTGAATGAAAGTGCAATTAAAATTTGATATAATACGGGCACGTATTAACTATCAAAAATTCATATGATGCAAAACAGTTTTCTTTCGTTGGGACAGCAGAAAAAGCTTCGTTGTGAGCGGTTTTTGGATGAGATGGAACAAATCATTCCATGGGAAAAGTTCTGTGATGAGGTACGGCCATTCTATGCAGAGAAAGAAACGGGCAGAAAACACATGGAGCTGATGATGATGCTCAAAATATATTTTTTGCAACAATGGTATGCGTTGTCCGATCCGGCAGCTGAAGAGTCATTGTATGACCGGAATTCATTTCAGAAGTTTTTGGGAATTGATCTTCTCTCACACAAAATTCCCGATGAAACGACTATCTTGAATTTCCGTCACATACTCGAAGAGCACAAATTGCAGAAATGATTTTTCGAGACGGTAAATGAATTACTCATATCAAAAGGACTGCTCATGAAAGAAGGAACGATCGTAGATGCGACGATCATCGTCGCTCCTTCAGGCACGAAGAACAGAGAACAAAAACGTGATCCGGAGATGAGCCAAACCAAGAAAGGGAACCAGTGGTATTTTGGCATGAAAGCACACATCGGAAGTGATACGACGGGTGGTATCGTACATCATCCCGAAACGACAGCGGCAAAAACACATGACAGGATTCCCATGAAGCCGCTGCTTCATGGGAATGAGAAAGCTATTTTCGGAGACAAAGCATATGGAAAGAAAGAAGACAAACGTGCAGCGAGAGCGAAAGGGGTACTTTGGGCAGTTGCCGATCGTGGAATTCCGAATCATCCACTTTCCGCTTCACAGAAGAAACGGAACAGAAAATTTTCAAGTGTACGATCAAAGGCTGAACACCCGTTTCGTGTATTGAAATGCCAGTGGAAGTTTGTGAAAGTACGGTACAAAGGATTGTTCAAAAACACGATGCAGCTGTTTGCCCTCTTCTCCCTTGCCAATCTGTATCGGGTGAGAAAGACGCTTCTCAGGACGGCATAACAAGGGATGATCATGCCCGATGGACAAAAAATGAAGAAAAAGAGCAAAAATACGCTCACCGCGGCATACAAAATCCAACAAAAATTCAAAAAACTATCAAAAATTCACTGCACCAGCGCTGATGTGTTGTTTCTCAGAGGTTCCTTAATCATTTAAATTTTTGAGCATCCTCAAATAACTCTCGTAACGCTGTCGACTGATTTCTCCTGATTCGACTCCATTTTTAACGCCACACTGAGGTTCATGATCATGAAGACAGTTATTAAATTTGCACGCTCTTTCAAAGGGGGCAAATTCCGGAAAATAAGTTTTTAGACCGCTTCTTGGAATATCTGTTATTGCCAAATTGCGAATACCTGGAGTGTCAATCAATAAAGTGCCACCTTCCAGAGGATATAAATTTGAAGCTGTGGTGGTATGACGCCCCTCACCTGATCTTTCACTCACTGTTTTAGCTGCCAAGCTCAATCCGGGCATCAGTCGATTAATGATCGAAGATTTTCCAACACCACTATTTCCAACAAGTACGGCGATTCTCCCACGAAGACAAGCACTTAGTGTTTCTAATCCCTGCCCAGTTTCCGCGGAAGTTTCGATGACAGTGATACCCAATTGATCTTGATACCATCTCAAAATAGGATCTCTTGTGTCAGTAAGATCAGCTTTATTCAAGCAAATAATAGGTCTAACACATCCGTTCTCGCATGAAATAAGGTAGCGATCGATTAACCCTGAATGAAAAGCAGGACGGTCAGATGAGGCGACAATGGCTGCTACATCTATATTGACAGCAACGACCTGTTCTTCAGTGGCATGGGCGGAAAAACGAGTACTGTCCCCTCGCATGCGAGCCAGATAGCTAGCACGCGGAACCCTACCTACAATCCACGCCTCACCTCCACGGGATTCAACGTGAACCTTATCACCAACAACCAATTCCCTGAAGAGCGCAAACGGAATTTTTCGATCCAACTTGCACTCGACCATTTTTTCATCCAAAAGAACAATAGATATTCCGCCCCTAACCTCAGAAATAATCCCCACATTGGAATCCCCCGCTTCAGGATATTCAAAATCACGCCAAGTCAATATGCCTTGCTCATCTTCATTCGAATTGGCACGTCCTGCTTTCGCTCTTTCTTTTTTAGCTTGTGCCCGTTTATTTCTATGGCGATCATAAAGATTGGTTGGCTTATCCATTTTCCCCATAAGGTGGTGATTATCAATCACATTTTTATTATACCAGCACGACTCAAGCGTTTTCTATTATTAAGTATCTGTAACAAAATAACTTCCTAGGCATTAGGGGAAATCTTGTAATTCCACTCTCCATGGAATTCTTCTTTATGGAGGTTTACTTGAGCCAGTTCCCGGGCAGAGATCTTGATACCTTTTTGGTAGGTGTTTTCATCAAGTTCAGCTTGTATTATAAGTCCTGTTTGAGTTGTGGTATTACCAATGAGACTCACTACAGTGGCTCTATCAATCAGTGGTTTGCCTCTCCAATTTTTAGAAATGAACGAAAACATGCGGTGTTCAATCTTGTTCCACTTGCTTGTGCCTGGCGGAAAGTGAGAAACGTGAA
>PFOK01000079.1 GCA_002792495.1 Candidatus Peregrinibacteria bacterium CG_4_10_14_0_2_um_filter_43_11
CTCTGATGTTCAGGAACATCGCCGGACTCCAGAACATGATGTTTGCCTGACCGTGGCGGGCAGAGTAAAATTCAGCGTGTCTGGGGAATGGCTAATTGTGCAGAAAGTCTAATGTCTTCGATTTCTTCTCTTGAGTGATTTTAGCTAACTACTTTTTTGAGTTGTTTTCTAAATAATTTTGTTGGAATAATTTTATACTTTCTCATCGTCATCGGGTTCATTTAGGATATCTTCAAACATTTCGTGGGCATTGCTATAGGCTTTTGCTGTTCCATTTTTGATGTCCTCGTCTAACTCTTTCATAGTCTCCACTATTTCATTTTTTAATTTCAAAGTCAATCCACACTCATCGTTCAAATAACTTTTGAAGAACTGGGCAATTAAGGCGGTTAATGTAAGCCCTTCTTTTTTAGCCTTTTTCTGAGCTTTTGACTTGAGAACAGGATCTAAATTGATGGTTAAAGTACTCATGATACTAATATTATACTGATTATATACTTATAATATCAGTATTATGATAAAAATCAAGACCCGTATGGATTACCAAAGTCTAAAACGACAATTTCTCAAAAGAACTGTGCTATCAACATCAATCAGGCGGATTGATAACGGGCGGCCGTAGCTCGATCGCGAGCTGTCCGAGCTTTTTCACCCCTTATAGCCACCTCTTTTGATTCCAGAAGACGCCTCAACGGATCCTGAACCTTTCGACCGGAAAATTGAGATTGAAGGTCAGCGCGAAAACGGTCGATTCTTTCACGATAACTTCCTAAATTTGCTCCTGTAACCACGTTGCAAATATCTCCTAAGGTTAAATCTTGTAAACCCGCCCCTTCTGGATGAAGAGCTGTACTCATTCGTTCAGCCAAAGTGGAGATTTGCCCCTGTCACCGGAAACACCTCACCTGTTTCCATATCCACCCTAAAAAAATGAAGACTCTCGGCTCCAGGATGAGAGGTGTATAATGAAAAATGAACCTCGGTTGCCCGTCGAACCACCCCGCCCCTTCCTTTATCAGACGTATGAAAGCGAATGGCTTGCCTGATTTGTAACCTTAAAAGCTGTTCCGCCATCATTGGAGAAGCCGGTACTGGATCGGGTCTTGAAAACGGAGGAACAAAAGGTGGAGTCATGGCAAATTTATAATCGTGCCATAGATTAAATTAAAACAAAAAAGCATGTCAATAAAAAAATATAACCGTGTTTTTTTATTTAACTCTGTAACTTATCTATTTCAATCTTTAGTGCCACTTCGATAACTCTGATTTCTTCTGCCGTTACACCCACTTTTGCAAGATCATTTATATCACCAAACCCCACTTGGATTGAGGGTGATATGATCATTAGCCCCGGTCCAAAAGCAACCTCAGGTCAACCTTGATGATGCTTGGACGATCACATCTTTCCAATCCCAATCCGTATTTGGATGCCGTTGAAACAGAAAATACCCGGAAGCGGCGATCATGGCGGCATTGTCGGTGCAATAAATGAGATTTTTGGGGTAAATAAGGGAGATGTTTTCGGGTAATTTTTGGCGTGTGACCTCGCGCAGAAGCAGGTTGGCGGAAACTCCGCCCGCCAAATGGATTTCGGAAACGTCGTGAGCTTCCGCGGCGGCGATGAGTTTATCGGAAAGCACGTCGACAACAGCCATCTGAAAACCGGCGGCCAGATCGGCGATTTGTTTTTCGGAAGGCTCTTCCAGTAATTTTACTTCGCGCAAGACGGCGGATTTAAGACCGGAAAAAGAGAAGTTGAAGCGATTGTCTTTATCTAATTGAGCCCGAGGAAAAGCGTAGGCATCGGGCCGACCTTCAATTGCCGTCTTGGCAATGACAGGCCCTCCGGGAAATCCAAGGTTGAGCATACGGGCGACTTTATCGAACGCCTCCCCGGCCGCATCGTCGAGTGTTTCGCCGATCACTTCAAAATCGTGATGGCCTTTCATGAGCACGAGTTCGTTGTGCCCGCCGGAAACGGTGAGAATGAGAATGGGGAATCGGGGATCTTCTTTGCGATCGATAAAGTTGGCATAAATATGCCCGGAAACATGATGAACAGGGATAAGGGGTTTTTGATGAATGTATGCCAATGTTTGCGCGGTGTTTACCCCCACAAGCAATGCGGCAACAAGACCAGGTGCATGAGTGACCGCAATGACGTCGACATCAAGCCAAGTGGCTGAGGCGTCGGAAAGTGCCCTATCGATGACAGGGGAAATCTGACGAAGGTGCTCCCTCGCGGCGACTTCCGGAACCACCCCACCGGTTTGCCGATGAAGATCCAGGGAGCTGGCGATCACGTTACTGAGCACTTCCGTGCCATTGCGGACAATGGAAGCGGCTGTTTCGTCACACGATGTTTCGATACCGAGAATGAGCATAAATAATGTTTACTGAATATTCCAATTGATAAGCCTATTGGTGAACCCATTGGTAACCGATTAGAGCAATAATCAAAAGAAAGTATACCAAATCCCTCCATAACTTACAGTTAAGCAACATACATTTTTTCTATTTAGATGTTTCCCGTTCCGATTTCTTGGTGAATACAAGGGGTATAAAACAGGATTTTTTATTTTTTAGAGGAATATTATAGGTCTATTTACAGAAACCAGCTCACATTATTCGAAGATCTTAGTCTGATACCTCGCAGCTTGCTGGGGGGTAGTTCATTTGACCGGTCTCCGCTGAAAGAGTACGAACCGCCGCATCGTGGGCTATCCGGAAGACATCTTCGGCATGAGGAACCAGATCACGATGAAAAATTCTGACATCGATGGCTCCCTGCATGATTCTGGACGGATATTCGAACATATTTTTGAACTTACTATTTACATAGTAAAATATTTTAATTTTTAAGTCAAATAAAACTCACAAAAAATGACATCGATAAATTCATTGTTGTTTTTTAAAATGGCAGGCGTAAAATAGACTCATGTTTTCCTCCCTCCTCCTTCAGCATGGGGCGCTCATCATCTCTTTGATTGTTTTTATCGCTGTTTTTTCGATCATCGTTTTGGAGTGGTTCGACAAAACCGTTGCCGCGATGGCGGGTGGTATTTTTTTGATTCTTTCACGCGTGATCACTTTTGATCAAGCTGTGGAAGCAGTGAATTTTGAGATCATCGCTCTTTTGGGTGCCATGATGATCATCGTCCAAATCGCTCAGGAATCCGGTTTGTTCACACTCGTCAACTTCAAGTTGGCCAAATACTCACGCGGGAACCCTTTTTTGATCTTTCTCTTTTTCACGCTTGTTACCGCGTTTGCCTCCGCCTTTTTAGACAATGTGACGACCATTTTGATTGTCGCGCCTCTTACTATTTCTCTTGTACGGGGAATGGGATACAACCCTTTTCCCTTTTTGATTGCGGAAATCATGCTCTCTAACATTGGCGGCGCGTTAACACTGGTGGGTGATCCACCCAATGTGCTTGTGGGAACCGCGGTTGGCCTTTCGTTCAATAGCTTCATTGTGAATCTTTCTATTCCTATTTTTATAATCATTGTGGTGACACTGTTGTTGTTTTACATCATCCGCTGGGCAGATCTAAAACCGATTCGTCATCATTTACCAAAGTTGTTTTTGAGCAATGTGCTGTTGCAGAAAATCCAGTATGAACATCAAAAAACACCTCTCGACAAAATGTATATGATTAAGGTGACAACCGTGCTTGTTTTGACTGTTCTTGGGTTCCTTTTTCAGTTCGCGCTCCATTTGCCCATCGCGTCAATCGCCTTGACCGGCGCTTTTGTTCTGATGCTGGTCGTACACAAAAGGATTCATGCTCATCATATTTTCAGCTCTATCGAATGGCCCACACTTGGGTTTTTTGCAGGTCTTTTTGTGATCGTTTCCGGATTGGAACACACGGGCGTACTCGAAATGATTGCCGCCTCCATTGTTCAACTGACTTCGAATTTTAATGTTCTGCTCTTGCTGATTTTATGGAGTGCCGGGCTTTTTTCGATGGTGATCGACAACATTCCTTTTGTCACGGTGATGATTCCGATTTTAGCGAATGTTAAAGTTCACTTTTCCGCTGATCCTCATGTGGAACTCTTGTGGTGGGCGCTCATTTTGGGAGCCGCGCTTGGCGGCAATGGAACCATGATCGGCGCTTCCGCGAATGTAATCGGTGTTGATATCGCGCGTAAAAACGGAGTTGATATTACTTTTTGGGGCTATTTTAAATACAGCTTTCCTCTCACATTGGTCGCCCTTGCGATTTGTTCCGCTTATCTTTTAATACGAGCTAACTATTTCTAATGTTCAGGATCAATTATCGGCGTTATTCCGTGAGATCGAGATCGATCTGGGAACCCATGATTTCTGTATTCTTGTGCTGGACGCGCTGAAGGATGCCCTGAGGCATTATCAATGTGAGGATCAAGCCTGTTTCGTGGAGCAATTTGATGCTATTTTTACCTTGACTCTTGGGGTAAAGCCGAAGTACGCGATTCTGATCGACAGTTTTTACAAGATTCAGAAACACATCCGTTCTAAAAGCTCTATTCGTGAGTTACTGGAGGTGATCGATGCCATAAAAACAGAACGCGCGAATGAAATGTTTTTTCTTCAAAAAGCTGTTTCTCTAGTGGATGTTCAGGGGAAAAATATTTTGATTTATGATCATAGCCATTCCGTTCAACACGCTCTCAGCACACTAAAGGAATCAGGAAAATCGTTTTCCATTCTTATTGCCGGACAGGATCTGAAAAAAACAGATGACAATATTTCCTTCGCCCATTACTTGGGTGTTCCCTATAAAGTGGTTCCCGCCTATATGCTTTCTCATTTAGATAAAACGATTGATGTCGCTTTTTTTGGAGCAGTGACCTTGCAGGAAGGCACGCAGTTTGTCATGGATCCGGGGAGTAAGTCGATCATCGCTCACCTTCATTTGGAGAAAAAACCCATGTATGTCTTTTTGACTACTTCCAAGTTTTCTTTGTGGCCTATTGAAAGTCATCAAAAGGAAATTTATGTCAAAACACACCGACGCAAACATCATCATCTCAGTGAAATTGAATTTGATCACGTCAAATTTTCGCACGATCGCGTCGGAGCGGATTTGATCAATTACACCGTAACGGAAAAAGGTATTTTTACGCCGACTCAGCTTTTAAAAGAATACCAAACACTTCGGGAAAAACGGGCATTGTAAGAAAAACTCAATACAGAGGTGACGTTTATCGATTTTCAACACGCTTTCCATTGTCTTTTGGCCTTTTTTTTGGTATAATGTAATGATTATTTAAGATTAAAAATTAAAAAATTCAAGATCAATGCAGTATAAAACCTTTGAAGAAATACCGGTTTGGCAAAGTACCCGCGATTTTGTTGCTAAGATATACCGAATTACCGAGAATCAATTTAAAAAGGATTTTGGTCTGATGGATCAATTAAGACGGGCTTCTGTTTCAATTTTGCTAAATATATCCGAAGGTTTTGAACGCAAAACCAATATCGACTTTGCACGTTTCATTAATCAGGCCAAAGGATCTTCAGGCGAGTGCAGAGCTGTATTTTACATTGCTCTAGACAATGGATATATTACTCAAATCCAATTTGATGAACTAGTAGAAAAAGCTATAAGTATCTCCAGACAACTTTCTAAATTTGGTAGCTATTTAACTGCTTCGCATGCTAAAAAATAATTTTAAATCTTGAATTTTTTAATTTTTAATCAATACCAATGGAAATTTCAACCGTACAACTCACCAATCCCGGTGTTTACGAATTCACCGACGAACGCGGTAAGCGGCTCCGGCACTACAATGAGGCCGTAAGACGCGCTCAGTTTTTGGACGAAGATCAGAAAAAGAAATGGCAAATGCTCGGGTACTTGCTCGACACCGGACAGCTCGCGGAAGCCGAAAGGGTGATTATTTCCGAGGATCTTGCGCGGCTTAAAACCCGCCAAAAGCTGAATGCTATAAAGCCAAAATTCGAACAGAGGAAATAACTGTTTATTTAAAAAATCTATTTTAAAATTCTTTCCATGACCAATCCGAACCCCCAAAATCCATCTCCATCTCCCGCGGAAACCACGACTCCGGTTCCCGAAACCGCCCCGGTTTCCGGAGGAGGAATGACTGTCGATACACTGGCTCATGCCGCGGACACCGCCCATGAAACCGTTGGCACTATGCCGGATATGCAGGCGGCTTTGCAATTGGATGCGTTTCAGTCCCCTGCCCTGAGTGATGAGCCCAATGCGGCACAGGAGCAATATCAGGCGGGCATAATGTGCCTTCAATTTCATCTGACACATCTGCTTGGTAAAATCGCCAAACAAAACCCCAAGGCGAATATCGAAAAACTTCGCCCGCAGGAACTGAATCGTTTCGCGCAAGTCTATGGCTCACCCGAAGAAATACTGATGGTACAAAAATACCTGGAATTAACCGCGACAAAAGATAAACGCGCTTTCACCGCAATTTATCTGAAGGATAAATGGGAAGACATGGTGTACCAAGCCAGGCAATCCACTTCGGAGTCTTACCCCGAAAAATACATGCTCGCGCTCAAACATGACCCTAAAAAAACATTGGGTTATACCGCTTTGGCGCTGGGGGGAGTTTATGTGGGCTACCGAATACTCAAAGCACTATTCAGCTCCGGAAAAGAAGATGAAAATGGAAAAAAGGAAAGCTTTTTCTCACGATTTCTTCCAAGCGGGAAAGCGGGATTAGGCGCTTTGGGATTGATTTTGGGAGGATTATTTTTGGGCAAAGGAGGCCTGGATAAACTGTTAAAATCATTATTGCCCGAGGAACTCGCGGAACTGATGAAAAAGAAAGATCAGCTTTCGGCGGAAATCCGGGAACGTCTTGATAAACTGGAGGCTTTTAAAAGCAAGGCGGAAGAGGCAAAGGCGAAAGCGGAAGAAGTGGCCGGAAAAGCAAAAACAGCCGTTACCGACGCGGCGGATAAGGCGAGAGAAGTGGTTACGGATAAGGAGCATCAGAAAAATGCATTGCTTGCGGGGATTCAGACGGCTCTTGTGGGGGTGTATTGTCTGGATGATATTGAATTTGGCCTCACACTTAAAAACACTATAAGCACTACCTTAAGCGCGCTTGTTCACAGTGGAGTAAAAATGTCATCTGTATTGGCCGCTTACCGAGCCGTTCCGGATAAAACCGATAAAAATTCCATCATCGACACGACTCATTTTGGGATGGATGCGCAAAATGGCAACGCCTTTTTTCATGCCTGTAAACTACTTGCTGACGCCTACGAAAGACATCATAAAAACTATCCGGGGAAAGACATGTCCGGAGAAACGGTGGAAACCTTTTTGTTGGATCTTGCCCGCGATCCTTCGCATTCGATTCATCAAAAAATCAGTGAAGCGTTGATCACAATTGATATCACCGATGTGAATAGCGCCAAGGCGAAAATAACCGAAATTTTCAAAAAAGGATTTACGGAAGAAACAATAGGAAAAGACAAAGAGCGGCATCTTACCGATTTGGCGGAACGTTTTGGGGTTAAGGTACCGGAAACGGACAAAGGCATGTTTACCGTACTGGCTATTAAGATGTATGAGAGGGGAAACCTGATGACATCACCTGAGGCGATGCGGACGTTTTTGCAAACCGGACTAACGGAAAAAGCTTCTGCTGTAGCGTTAACCGCCGCTCTGGATTTATTTGAAAGAATCAAAGAGAGGGTTATAGGAACGAAGGAAAAGGAAGGTTTGCTCGCGCAAGTGATCAAACGTTACGACACGCATCGTCCCGATACGGCGAATAAATCGGATGATGAAAATTATGATCAACTTTTAAGCCGGTATTTAACGCCGGATCAACTTACCTTTAAAGACGCCGTTCAAATGGCCGTTCTTTCTGAGGGAATAAAATGGGAGGATTCTGGAACCGCCGGAACCACCAGTGAAATGAAAGATGTCGCGATGTTCTCTTTAATCGGCCATATCCTTAGTCATGTTCGTAAAGATGAGTATGTTCAGGAAAAATACTTGGCTTCTATGGCGTGGATGTGGATGATGGCACCAACGAATATTGATCTTGGATTCCTTGAGCCCATTGTTCCTTACCTGGGAACGATTGGGGGAATTCTTGTAAGAAAAGCAAAAAATGCCCTAGCGGGAGCTAATGCGGCCGATGAAGCCATGCCACGCCCTTCGGATGCCCCTGACTTTCCTGAGCATAGTGAAGATGCGGGATTTATGGAATGGTTTGCCGAAGGAAAAGCGGGATCCCTGCAAATTCCACGCGCCCTTTTTCACACGGTCGTTGAAAATTTTGGCCTTTCGGAGGATGCGAAAAGCCCGGAAGGTTTTTGGCAATACTTAAAGGCGGTTGGCGCCACACTTTTTTATTCACCCAACGACGAAAAAAGCGGTGTTTATTTGCTCGGTAATTACTTTCTTGTTCAGCCGGTTGGTATTTTTAAGGACACCATTAGAGCCTTCTTTTCGGAGAAGGGATCGACTTTTAAAACCTATATGGTTGAAGGAGCTCCTTATGTGTTTACCTCAGCCGCGCTTGGCGCTGCCGGAGCGATGGTTCAGCAACGGAGTATTATCGGCGCCGGAGTCGCTCTTTTGCGTGGGGCCGCACGAGGAGTAACGCTGCCTATTAGTTACCCGTATGCCGCTTTTCGTGGGGCGCGAGGTGTGTGGCGTTTTGAACAACGTGTACGCCTTGGACAAGGTAATGCCCAAAATATGCGTAAAAGCTTGGATTTATTTCTTCGTTATAAAGAACTTGCCCTAGATGCCGATTTGAGTCCCGTGGATAAATTTAAAATCTGCATTCGCCAACCCCATCAACAGGTCAGGAAAATGCTTCTTAAGGATATTTATATGAATGGTCAGCAACGATGGGGACGATTATTTGTGCGGGATTATAATTCCTTTTTTGGTATTGTCGCCGGTAAAGTCGATGAAGGAGCAAAGGCGACTAAAGCTCA
>PFOK01000032.1 GCA_002792495.1 Candidatus Peregrinibacteria bacterium CG_4_10_14_0_2_um_filter_43_11
TTCTGCAAAAAATTGGCTCGAACTTCCACATCATCGGCCAAAAAGCCGCCGTGGAATTGGGTTTTCCGTGGGCCGCCGCCGCAAAAAAGTTGGAATTTTCCGTTTGGAGCGGGTAACGGGAATCGAACCCGTATCTTCGGCTTGGAAGGCCAACATAATGAACCATTATACTATACCCGCAAGGGTCGTGAGTCATTCTAATGCGTTTTTAAACGAGTGGCAAGATATTTTTAAATTTATTTTTTGTAGTCTATCACCATATACATGCTTTAATTATTCGCGCCATTGTCATTCCTTTTATTCACACCCATACTAAAAAAATCTGACATCCATTCACACGATGATGTTGGCCCTTCCGTAAAGATATTCTGGATTTTTTAAGGACATGATGGAATGCAAGTAGTTCATTATACTTCCCTTTGTTGACCACGCAGGGGATCCAATGAATAATGGGCACCTGAATTAATCACATTTTCCTATGAATACATCCAAAAAATCCATGCCTTTTTGGCGCCATATCCCCGCGCTACCCCAAATCCTTTTTATGTTAGGATTAACGGGAGGTGTGGCTTTCCGATCTCTTATCTTCCTTCAGCCTTTGGGCACTCAAATCGTTAATATTGTTTGGTATGTGGGTGTCATTGCTTATCTTATCTTCTTTTACATGCGTATTGTGATCGAAGGTCATCGTCGTGGAGTGTGCAGACACCCCGCGCTTTTGGAACGCTTAAAAACGCATCAATTGAATAATGAAGATTTTCTGGTGATCAATGAACTTGTTCGTTCTCAGTGCCGTTCCAATATACAATACAATTATATGGTTTGGTTTGGACTTTCCTTCACTTCACTTGTTTTGGCTTGGTTTTTTGTTTGATTTCGACAGTTTGATTAAGAGTTTGATTGTAAGTTGTAATAATCGATCAGAAATTCGGAAATAGCGCGAAAAGTGGGAGCGGCAGTGGTGGCTCCCCATGTGTTTTCACCAATGCGCGGACGTTCAAATTTTATCAGCATGACAAAACGGGGTTCCAGCGCAGGCAGATAGCCCGCGAATGAAGTGATGGTTGATCCATCGCCGGTTTCGTATTTACCTCCTTTACCGGCAACCTGCGCGGTTCCTGTTTTACCCGCAATGAGGTATCCGGGGATGTCCGCCGGCTTGGCGTGCCCGCGACGCACCACACTAATGAGCATGGAAGTGATGATGCTGGAAGTTTCTTCGCTGATCACTCTTTGAATTACGCTGGGTTCGTTTTTTATTGTTTCATTTCCCCTTATGATCGTGTCGACAATGTAAGGCTCCATCAGTTTCCCTCCATTGGCTAGCGCCGCCCATGCGGTGATCATTTGCAAAGGGGTAACGACGATACCCTGACCAAACGAAATGGTTAAAAGTTGCGCCTTGGACCAGCGTTTATAATAATCCAATCCTCCTTTTGTTTCCCCTTCAAGCTGAACATTTGTATATTCTCCTAATCCGAAGTTTTTTAAATATTCATAGGTCAGTTTTTTACCGATTTTTTTGGCCACGAATGACATGCCTGTGTTGAGCGATTTTTCCAAAACTTCCGTCATGGTGGCTTTTCCGTGATATTGATTGTCTGAATTTTTGATTTCAAACTCATCGATTTTTAAAGGACCATCATCGATGAAAGTGGTTTGCGGCTCCACTTCTTTCGCGTCCAGCGCGATGGACATGACAATGGGTTTGAACGTGGAGCCCGGTTCATAGTAATCGGAAATGATTTTATTT
>PFOK01000134.1 GCA_002792495.1 Candidatus Peregrinibacteria bacterium CG_4_10_14_0_2_um_filter_43_11
TACATTGCATCAAAGGCAATAAAAGCAGGTTAAGTAGACGAACTCTATCCGCTAATCAGGAATGGATGGGTTGTATAAGGAGTGTTAGTCGGGATGTTTTATCAGGCTCCAGGCTTTTTTGAGTTCCGCCACCGTGAGTTGACCGGGAGCTGTCGATTTGTTTTTGGTCAGCGGAGCGAACATGAACGTGCCACCCAGATGAGGTGTGATAATGCGGCTTAAAATCCCCTTTTTACCCATCGCGATGAGACAATGCGGAATGTTTTTTGTTTTGAGGTGATCGGCAAGGAAGATGAGTTTTAGCGCGTCGTCGGTGGACTGTGCCTGAACCGCGATTTTGACGATATCCGCCCCCATGAGCCTCATGGATTCCGCTTTTTTGAGGAGGGTTTTTAATGAAGGAGTTTTTTTGAAGTTGTGGTAGGAGAAGATGAGTTTGGGGTGAGATTCCGCATCGGTGTGCGGAATGACGAGGGGGTAGATCCCTCGGCATGTTTCGGGATGAGGTGAAGGTGGATAACCGGCTTCCGCGCGGCTTTGTTGAACAATTTTTTTGATCAGATTTTTTGGCATATTAAAGGGAATATCGATGTAATCGGCTCCCAATTGGCCGGCACGGATTAAAAGCGAAGCCAGCTGGCTGTAAGTGCCTTTAAAGTGACCTTTTTCGATAGGTTTTTTACAACAAATCAAAATTTGGAGTCTTTTTTTTAGACCCCTCCGCGTAAGTCGGGGTGAGAAAAAAGAGGGGATTTTTTTAATATCATTGAATAAAGTCTCTAAATCCAAATCCTCGATGTGATCGAGCCAAATTTCAGCACCATCGACTTTGCCGTACAGTGTTTTTATACGTTGGAGGGCTTTTTTTTGCGAACGCTCTTGAATGGGGGTGACGATAAACATGATTTTTGATTTATAATCTTTACTCTTCTTCGATTTACAATTTCTACTTTTTAAGGTAATTTTTAATCTTCACTACGCCAAGTTTATCACAAAAATGATCGTTTAACTCGTTTTAAAAAACCGCTGAATTCGTTGTTATAAAAAAATAAACTTTCATTTTTACATCTCAAGCGCAATTAAAAACAAAAAATCCCTTGACAAATTTGGTTTTTTTTTATAAAGTAATCTCCTTATCTTTACATCACCTCCGGACTTCCTTTGTAAAAAAAACGTGGTTTGTAGCCTCAGCTACTGAATCCTTTCAAACTTCCTCATAAAATTTATCATTAAAAATATCATTGTATGAGACCATCCACTTCCCCAGAAAGACAAAACGCTTCTCCGTTAGGAAGACTACTTCGCAGAGCAGCTCTATTGCTCACCTTAACGGGTGCTGCTGCAGCTCCGGCAAATGCCCAGAGTGTGTCAGCTAATGCCAGTAATCCTACCGCGTGTAGAAAGGCGCTTGACCCCTGCGACGGAAAACCGGGAAGAGTGGCTATAATTCAATGTAAAAGAGCGGCAATGGCTACCGCTGCCTGCAAACCTAAATCAGATAATTCCGAAAGAGCCGCACAAGAAAAAGCGGAAAAAGAGGCTGCACGGAAAGCACGAGAGGCGGAAAAGGCACGTGAAAGAGAGGCAGCACGAGAAAAAGCGGAAAAAGAGGCTGCACGGAAAGTACGAGAGGCGGAAAGAGTTGCGCAAGAAGCAAGAGAACCTGATGCCACTGATCTGACCACTGCTTATGACCGGGATGCCAGTTCCACCGCGACAGAAGCTACTGCTGTTGTACAGCAAGATACAGGAAGCCCTGTGGAAGCTATTCCTGCAGTTTTGCCTGAGAATCACGCTCCTGAGGTGCCTGCTGTAACCTATATTCCCCCTTCCGGTGCAGTTGTTGTAACCTGCATTCCTACAGCATGCCGTCCCGGCGACTTGATTGTAAGAACTGGACAGAATTTGGCCTGTAACACTCCTGAAACTCCTGATTTTATAGAACGATACCGTGATTATATTTTAGCCTTATTGGCGCTGGTGGCCGGAATTGCTTTAGGTCGCCTCACCAAAAGAAGACGCAGTGGCGCCACACCTCCTCAGGCCGTAGTCGCAGGAAGATCAAATCCCCCTTCCGGCACGGATGCCCCTGAATCTGATCCCGGCTCCGATGGTTCGGGCAGACCCGATGTGATTTTGCCAGGAGGTCTCCTTGATGACCGTGATGATGAAGGAAGAGAAAGTGACGATCTTTCCGGTGGTGAAAATTATGCCCCTGAGGAAGTATGGGCTGGTCAACTACCTGAAGTACTTGTCGCCCGTGACATTGATCCTTTTGCGAATGATGGAGATCTTCCCCCTCTCGATCAACAACCCGCTACAGGAAGTTTTAAACCTATTGCTATCCCTAATCCTGCTAGTGATTCTGCGAAAAATGTAGAACTTCCTGCTCCTGCTAATCTTGGCGGAGATGTAGAACCTCCTGCTCCTGCTGTTGCATCTTCAGACGGCACGTCCGATGAACCGGACGATGATGACAGTTTTCCCCCTCTCGACTAAAAAATATTATTTCCCTTATTTTTTCCATTCATTATTATCCAATAAATCCCCTATATTATGTTCAATCGACCTTCTTCATCTCCGCAAGGATCCGTATTCGGAGCACTGCGTATCGCTCTGACGGGACTTTTTCTGGCTTCCGCGCCAGTGCCTGCCGCTCAGGCGCAAGCACCTGTGGCTCCTTCTACCACATTCGCTGAATTTGCGAAAGGACATAGCACCCCTGCGCTCCAAGAATATGTTGATCTAAAGCCGGTCATGGATACAGAAACAGAATATCGTTCCGGTGTTCCGACTAATAAAGCCTATATAGAACGCTTAAAAGCTGTGTTACGCGGAAATGCAGTAACAGCGATTGATGCGGCTATTGCCGTTCCCATGGATTTGGATGTAAGAATGGCAAAGGAAATAGCGGCTTACCAGGATCGCATTTCGGAGGTTCAAACCGCGATCACAGCCACACTGAAACAACTTGGCTGTGCCGAAGTGCAAGGTGAAGAGGAAAAAATCATTGCTCTAAGGGCAGAAAAAACAAGGCTAACTGCATTGCGTGATGGCTCGACAACCACTACCACACTCGGAACAGAAATCCAGAATCAAATTAACTTTGTACAAGCCATGATTATGTATTTGGAAGAAAGTGCTGGAAGCGTTACCACCATGCAATGTACAGGTGATCAGGCTCTTACCGATGCTAAAGCGGTTTATGCCGGAGCCACACAAAAAACCCATGAATGTAAAGAAGCTGTACGGGTAACCGGTGGGGATGGAGCGGAAGTCAACCCGACTCCTACCTCTGATGTTCGCTTGGCGCTTGCCGCCATTTGCGCGCGTCAGCAACAAAAAGGTGCTTCTACCGCTTCTAATGTTCCCGAAGGGTATCAACCGGTTACGGTTGCCCCGGAAGGAGGCAGTTTCCGCTTTAGTGATGCCATGCGCGATCTTTTTAAAGCTCCTCAGGATGTAATGATTATTGACCCCGCTGGAAATCATACAAACGGAACAGGAATCTTACTTGAAAAAAATTCTAGTGATCCTACTACTAATGATGCCCTCGCTGTTACCGATACAACCTCCAGCCCACCAAAAACAGAGTATTTCACCGCCGCTCAATTGCATTCCGGTAACAAAGTGGTTCTGGTCAAAACCCCTGCAGGTGGAGGAGAAGGCCTTGATGGCTGGTACGTTACAGCCGGAGTGAGTGTGATTGCCGGAGGTAATGCCAATACAACGGTCGTCGGCTCCGAACAAACCGTTGGTGGCGGTCACTGCTTTGATACTCCTACAATAAAAGACGGGGCACAAGTGTGTGTTGGCGCGGAAGGTGGAGCCTCTGAAGTGGTTGTTTACAACGGAAAAGCGGACGTTCAGGACCTTCGTGTACAGCCTTCCGCCATCGCCAGAGCACGTGTTGGCTTGAACGTTCCGGTAACTACCGAAATTACCGTAATGCCAACCGTACAAGCCGGTTATGAATTGGGAGGATTTGGTGTGGGCGCAGGAGTAACGGTGTGCGGCAGTGTGGGGCAAGCCGGTGGCGCGGACGTTCAGTTGTGCGGAAACGTAGGTGCCAGCGGTGTTGTTGGCGCTCAGGCCGGTAGAAATAGATTCCTCAATAACCCGCTTAAAAGAGCACACGATGTTGCAACCGGAACTGCCGGAATTACCGTTCGATTTAAATAATTATTTATCTTTCCCCTTATTATTAATCCCGTACTATTATGCCATTATCACATTCCCCTAAAGGCGCTCCTTCTCATCCTATTGCAGGATGGGTTAGGGCTGTCCTCGCGACAGCTTTAATGGGCGGCGCCTGCGCGCCTGCAGAAGGCTACGAAGAAGCCCGCTTTATTCCCGCAGACGGTGAAGCCTGCAAACCCGGTGCCACGCTTGTGGTCACTTTTACGGATCAAAGCGATCCCACCGATGAATTTGTAGAAGAAGCCGATCTTACCCCCGCGGATCCCGCGACAGCGCCTGAAGATGTTGTTTTTACCGAAGGAAGCGGTGTTCGTGAGAGCCATACTTATGACGTGACCTGCGCCGTGACACATCCTGAAGGCAATCCCGGTTGCGCGATTGACACGGAAGCCGATTGCCCTGCCGAAGTTACCATGCAAGGTGGTGTGGCTCAGACATTTGGTGTCGGTTTGGTTCCTACTGCCCCCGAAGCGGTGGAAGGCATGAACGCGGCTATTGCCATGACCGTAAAAGACAATGAAGGCAACCCCCTTGGCGGCATGGAAGTGACTGTAACCGGTGAAGTGGAAAATGAACCTTTTGAAAAAACAGTGACGGTGGACGAAGATGGTTTCGTTGATATCACCGGACTCCCTAGCGAAGCCGTGCTCAGTGTTACCACAAGTGATCCTGACGGTCAGTTTGGAAAAGCAACCATGGAAAACGTTGTTCTGGCACCCAATACAGCACTCAGCGTGGAAGTAGTGATGCAAAAAATAGGCCCTTGGTTCACCAATAAACTGCCTGATCTAATGGAGGGTAAAACCAATGGCATGCCATTCATTCCTTACGCGGATTATGATCAGAGAATTAAAGCTACACCTGATCAGATTCAATTTGTCCCGGAAGATCCTTCCGTTGTTTCTTTTAATGTAGAAGATAACACTTATACCGGTCTTAAGGCCGGAAAGACGGCTGTTCATTATTTCTGTAATGGTGTAGAGCAGGTCGATCCTCAGACTGGAGAGACAAGACCTTTCGTGGTTACTATTCTTCCAGCAACATTTTAGTTGACAAATTAAATTTTATGTTGTAGTATGGCAACACTTTACTCCTCCGGCTTTCCTTCCGAGTAATACGCAACCCCTGTCCGGCAGCCCATAAACATTGTTTTAAGGGCAGGGATCAATAAAAACACCGGCCAATAAAAAAACAAATACAAAATGCGTTTCCGCTCCTTTTGTATTTGTTTTTTTATAACTTTTTAAAAACCCCTTTGCACTTTAATCCCCACACTATGTTTTCATCTTTATTCAAAAAAACGGTTGCCAAAATTACCATGTTCATCATGGTTTTCTCGCTTTTCGGTTCTTTTATCCCCGCTTCTTACGCGGCAGGAGGAACCATTGTGGTGACCACCAATCACGACAAGGCGACTTACAGCATTTTTTACGGAGGTGAAACCGCCAATCCCATTACAACAGGTGAAGGGAAAGGACCTGAGTCTTACAATGATTTTGCCCCCGGAATGTACGATGTGGTTTTTGGGAATATTACCGGTTACACTACCCCCGCTCCGATAACCGACATTATGGTGAATGACGATACTGTCACTTTACCGATCGCTGAATACAAAGT
Source organism: Candidatus Peregrinibacteria bacterium CG_4_10_14_0_2_um_filter_43_11 (assembly GCA_002792495.1). Taxonomy (GTDB): domain Bacteria; phylum Patescibacteriota; class Gracilibacteria; order UM-FILTER-43-11; family UM-FILTER-43-11; genus UM-FILTER-43-11. The sequence continues at coordinate 5,818 of PFOK01000134.1, forward strand.
GATCGATTCTTCGTTGAGTGTCGCCATGAACATTGATGAAGGCACTTATACTATTTGGGACCTTACCAATAAGGTTGTCGATAGTGAAGCACTTTTTCCCGGTGGCATTCCTGCCGATACGACAAAAGTTCACCCTTTGTCTCCCGGAATATACGCCGTGATTTTTGGAGATGTTGCCGGATATACCACTCCATTGCCTCAGATTATCGGGAGCCCCATAGCATTCATTACTCCCAATCCCAATGAAGTAAGAGTGCTTCCCTTAAAAAATACTCCGGTTTACGGAAACTATATCCCCACCAATGGTGGTGGTACGGTTAAAGTCAGTGTAATCGACAACAGCGTTGCCATTCAAACCGATCCTGTAACGGGTGAAATCAATATTCAAACCGCCAAACAGATCAACGATGGCGACTGGACTTTATTCCGTTGTGTCGGAACAGATGTCACGACAGTGACGTTAGACGACTGTACCATTCCGACGGTTCCCGCACAAACAGACACGAAGAGCAAAGATATTCCTGACATGCTTCCCGGTATTTACGGCTTGAAATTTAACTATAATAATGGGAAATATTTGGGAGCTGCCGTTCTTACCGGTAATCCTCAAAAATTAAAAGCAGGTCAGCAAATCCATTTTATTCTTCAGTATTACAAACTGGGAGAAGATCTGGCTCAGATCAAAGCCTCCGCGGTAGCGGACATGGGCGATTTGGACGCGGATTATCCTCTGAATGCCCCACTGAGTCTGATCAATGTGAGTGATACTGGCGTTGAAACCGTTGTTTCCTCCGGTTCTACACCAACCAATTTTTCAATTGATGTCACTCAAAATAATGTTCTCCGATTCGGCGAAGTAGCGGATTTTAAAACCCCTGCCGATAAGGTGTATCTCGCCACTACCATTGCCCCCACTCAAACCGTAATCTGGGATGCGATTTATAAAACAGAATTAGCGGAGGTTACGGTACAGGCACAAACAACGGATGGAACTTCTCTTACGGCGCAAGCTTCTGTTGTAGGATCTGCTCCGGGAGATGAAACGGCTGTGACCACCCCTCAAACCCTCACACTCAATGTAACCGATAATACTTACAGCATTCATTGTGATGTTTTGCCCGGTTATACCCTTGTAAGCCCCGCTTCCATTGCTATCGATTCGATCTCGGGTATCAAAACAACCTATACTTGTATTTACGAACAACAGGAAATCACCACGATTGAAGTGACGGCAAACGTCTCCGATGCCGGTTTTACCACCGCGCAATTCGGTCATTACTTTGGAACACCGGGAAGCGGTACTTTGCAGGGAACCTATACCACCAACTTGGATGGATCCCCTGTCGTGATTCCTACCGTTAATATCAATCAGCCACAATACCTTGTTTTTGCCGACAAAAACGAATACACCACTCCCGCGAATAACGGTAATGCGTATGTATTGAATACACCGCTTACCCAACCTGTTCATACGGTTTCTGTAACGTATATCGCCAAACAAATACCTCCTTCCGGTCTTTCCATTGTGGTGGCCGCCTCGGGTCTTAATAGTGGTCAAGCCGCTTCCGCGACGATAGAGAATAAAAAAACCGGCGTTACCTCGAGCGTCTCTATGACTAACACAGCCCCTGGGTCTCTGAATGTTGATCTTGGAGAATCTTATTACGTTGTTTGCCAACCTGTTGCCGGCAAAGCACAAATCGGCCAAATTGATACGGTGATTGCCGTAGACAATCCGAATGAAACGTACTTCCATCTTTGCCAATACATGGATGAAAATAATGTGGCTTACATCAACGTCTCCACAAGCCCTGTTATCGCGACGATGTTTCTTATCGACCACAATCAAAATAACTTTAGTGATCTTTCAACTACCGATACAGTTTCCTCTGAAAGCCCTCTTACATACATCACTTCCATAATGAATCGCTTTACTCTGCCATTAAGTGATGCTGTGGAAGATTTTACCATTGAATACAACGCTATACCGGGAGTTCCCGGATCGGATACCGCATATAAAACACCTGCCCCTCAGACGATCCACGAGGATCTTACGCCGGGGGCAGTATTTGACGTTCCCACCGCGTTTTACACGACAACGGATAATATCGAATATCTGGCTCTCCGTACTTACGGAAAAGAAGATGCCGCGATTTATGTGGACTGGATTAAAGTGCGCGAATCGGGTGACGATCAAGAAGTTATTGTACCTGTTTCCACCGAAGACACTCACACAGTGACTTTTGAAAGCGGCGTACCGGGTTTCATCACCCCTGATCCTATTACGATTCCTGACGGCAATACCGAAGTGCGAAAGGGGAAAACACGCCATGTATTGGGGTACTATGTTCCGGAAGCGAAATCTCATCGTTTTTCTATCAATTCCCGCAATGCCTCAGGAGAAGTTTTCCTTTCGATCAATGGAGATACGACCTTGTATTACATCGGTACTACCAATGATTTGGGCAACGGCTTTACTTATCGTGTGGATGTGAGTAACGCTCATAAGATCACCTTCCAGGATAAAAGTGCTGAAACCCCTTCCTATGTCCTTCGCAAACCTTCTTTTAGTTTTTATGAAAACACTTTGACTGTTGGAGGAACGACGTTTATTAAAGGACATTACATTCTCAAGGCGAATGCGGCTTACTTTAAGGCCGGTGTGATGAACCAGAATGAAGAATTCTTTCAGCCGGTTACTTTAATCATCACGTTTGCGAACGGAGATACCGAAACCGGTCAATTCACCCCTAAAACAGCAGGAAACGGAGCCACATTTACCGAAACCTTTGTGGTGGATGCGGTAAACGATTCCAATCAACTTGTTTTTGAAAACCCAATCACACTAGAAACCGTGATTTATACCCCGGTTCCCGGCGCCTATAACCTAAAAGCCTCCACTTACACACCGGGCAACACACCGGATATCTTGGGCGGTCAAAACAATCCCTATCCGCTAACGACCAACTACCTTTCCGAAACCGGTAGCGGAGCCGATATTGAAGTTTTGGTTCTCGGAGATGCAGCCAAAACCGTCACTTTGAACACCACCGGTCAATCCCCCATTACCTTGAGTGATATCAAAGACGGTCAGAGCGCTTTGTTTAAAAATGCCTCTGTACCTCTGGCTCATACCGTTATCTGCGGAGAAGGCAAATCGGGCAATACCGTAACTCCAAAAGCGATTTCCATCCCCGCTGATACCCTAAAGGGAGGTAGCAATACTTTTGCCTGCGTTTATGTTCCCAAAGCTTCTGCCGCGGAAATCACTATTTTGACTGAGGCAACCAATGATCCAAACCTAACCGCTTTCATCACGCTCACTATTGATGGAATCGATTACAGTATCGGAAGCACTGCCAGCACAAACGATACGCTTCCCGCCTCTTTGATCACTTATGTAGACACCGCGAAAACCAACGAAATCAACTTTGAAAACAAGGCGGGTTATACTGTTCCAAAAAGCATTCCGGTAAATGCCGTTGCCGGCAGTACCGCGGCTAATAATGTGTATAAAGGAACTTATATTCTTTTGAGCGAATTGGTCCAGATCACCATCACCACTTACCTGAGTGATACCGGACTTATTACCGACGCCCCTGAAGACAATATTTTGTTTGATGGAGTGGCTGTCGCGAAAAACACCACAACCCTCAACACCCATCCTTCCCTTTTTGAAGGCGATAAAAAATTAACCGTCTCGTTTGCCGATGTGATTGATGGATACAATGCCCCTGCGCATGTTGTTATTGATAAGGCGCTTGTGGAAGTTGGCAGTCAAAACATCAGTGCTTTTTATACGCCAAAAGGCGGCAGTACTACCGATATCGGCTATATTCAGGTTAAAACCATTAACGCAAATGGAACTATTTACCTCAATAGTACTTCTGTCGGTACTTCCGTGAACGAAGCTTTTGTCGGCCCTATCCCCGTCAATTTGAATCAAAAAAACGCGATCAATTTTATAGATGCCAACAATGGAACGGAAAATCCGGTACCGATTATTTTGCCGATCAATGCTCTTATTTCAAAAGATCCTGCGCATCCGACTTCTTTTACGGGAATTTATGTTCCTAAAGATCAAGCCGCATTTATCAATGTAACGACCATCACCAGCACTCACACCATTCTTGATCAGGCGGAAATTCAGATGGACGGAAATATCATCGGTTACGGTGTTGTCAGCAATCTGCCTGTCATGCCCGGTCATCACGCTCTCACCTTCGGCGTCGTTACCGGATACGAATCCCCTCTTCCTGTTTCTTTTGATATCGCGACCGGAGATATGCTTAATTTGGCCGGTATTTATATCCCCAATGGCAACGCGTTTAAACTGATTACCGTTCGCACAACGGATGATGGAACACCGCCACACCTACTTAAGGCGCCTATTTTCTTCTCCCCTGCCGGAACTGCCTCTTTTTACATGGGAAGTAGTGCAACCAGCTTTAAGGTGGATGAAACGGTTACCAACAATAAACTGACTTATTCCCCCGCTCATTCGGAAGACGGCATCGATTATGAAATCGTAACGCCTCAAAACGCCAGTGAAACCCTGCAAACCCCTTATAAAAATAACTACACGGCTATTTACGGGCAATTGAGCACCGAGGAAACCGCGAAATTGCACATTCGCGCGGTCAACCGAAACGACAATACGGTTCTCACTCACGCGCCTATTTTCATCCGTGTTAGCGGTGGTGAACCTGTCGCGATAGGATACGGTTCCGTTAGTTACACCATCAACGTTAAAAATGTTTATGCCGTTTCTTTCGGAGACGTGACCGGATTCAATACCCCCGCTTCGGAATTGGTTTCCGGCGTTGTGGCCGGCAGTATCACTCCCATTACCGGACTTTACACGGTTAAATCCGGAGGATGCTCGAATTGCACCACCTTTACCGTAACCGCTAAACGAAATGACACGAACGGCTCTATTCTGGAAGGCGCCACATTTGCTGTGAATAACATTACAACAGGAGAAGTCACACACGGCACCGGAGAAGTGATTGTAGCCGCCAAGGCCGGTGAAAAATTGACCATCATCTTTGACTCTGTCGTGGGTTACAAGGCGCCTGAGTTTAACTTCACCAATCCGGTAACACTGGATCACGATGCTTCTAAGAATATTTTTGAAGCGTATTACGCGCTCACGAGTGACTACCTTTTCAACTTTGACGCCAAAGACAGTAACGGCGTTGCCTTTGCCTCTAAAATCGGTATCAATGGAGTGGCAATGGTTGACCTTCCTGTTAATAACTACACTACCGCTGACCTTACCGACTTCCGCGTTACTTACGCGACAAATCCCGGTTTTGTAGCACCTCCTTTGTTGATCATCAAGGATGGCAAAACCACGGTTCCTGCCGGATTTACCATTGTACAAAACAACGGAGGCGGAGAACTTATTGATTACCACGCAGGCCAGGAAATCAAATTTGAAACTTCTCCTTTCTCTTATCAAGTGAGTTATACTTATGATTCTTCATTCGTACTCACCAAAACCGCCAGCAAAACGACTGTTGGCAATAATGAAGTGATCACTTACACCCTTAATGTTGTTCGTCATTCTACCCAAGCCGGATCAATCATGACTTCTATTAGCGATTCCATTGCGCCTAATGGTCAACTCACCGGTTCCAATGGCGGTAAAATGACTTATATTCTGAACAGTATCAATAGTAAGGGGGTTGCCTGCAATGGCAATCAGGATATTACAAAGGGCGCTATGACTTGCGCCTTTGATAACCCCAATAGTTATTTGACCATCACTTATGATGTCCGTTCGGATCACAGCGGTGTTCCTGCCGATCAGAACTCGTTCGTTATCAACACTCTGAGCCTGACTCATGACAACTTGACGACTCCGATCAGCGTTGAAAATAAAGTGACTCTTACAGGTCCTGCCAGTCAGCCTATTCCTTCCGGAGGCGGTGGCGGTGGAGGCGGTGGCGGTGGAGGTGGATCTGGCGGCAGTCACATTCTTTATAAAGGGGATATGGGACTTGAAATCATGAAACTCACCTCGCTGGATGGAGAAAATTATTACGAAGCCAGCGAAAAAGCCGGCGCGTTGATCATCCCGGAGGACAATGTGACTAAGGTTTACATGAAAGTTTTGGTCAAAAACGACAATCCATTCAGTGCCAAAAATGTTTACCTTTCTCATATTTTTGACGGAGGAAACAGCGATATGTCCGTTGATACTTTTAAAAACTTAAAAGGTGCCACCTTCAGTGAAAAATACGGTGCGATCATCGTAGGCAGTGTTGACGCCGGAGGTATGGGTGAATTCACTTACATGCTTGATGTCAATGAGGCAGGTTCAAGTGATGCGTTCGCTCTGGATACTCTTAAATTGGAAAAATTCAACAGCGGACTGCCTTCTTATCAGGATGGTCTCACCTACATCGGCCTCGGTCAGGAAATCAGCAATTACATCGTTGCCGGAAAATTACCTGGCGGCATCAACGGAAAGCCAGGCGGTCCTCTCGCTCCTCCCGCTGTCAGCGTGGAAATTCAGCCCAGCGTGACCTCCGCTCACCCCGGTGAAGTGGTCACCTTCAAGATCCTTGTCCGAAATACCGGTGGCGTTCCCCTGTCTAATATCACGATTTCTCATAATTATGATGAGAACATACTCAATATCATCCGAGCAGCAGGAGCACAAGACACCGGCAACGAATTGCAATGGACTCGTGGCGTACTCAAAGCCGGCCAGAGCACAACGTATCTGTTCAAAGTCATTATCAAAAATAGCCTGCAAGAAACCATCCGCGGTCTTACCCGTGTAATGCCGGATGAATTCCACAGTGCCGTGGAGGCTGAGAACTTCATTCAGGTGCTTCCCGGTGCTGTCCAAAAACCTTACCAATTGGCCAAAACCGGTACCGGCATCCTTTCTCTTCTTCTTATGCTGTTGCTGGCTTATGCCGGTCAGATGGTTTACGAACGCCGACGTTACATCGGTTTACGCCGCTCCGCCCTAAGACCTCTGTAGAAAAAAAGACCTCCCGAATTGTTTATGGTTGTAACCCCGTCATGATGCAAGGGCATGACGGGGTTTTTATATCCGAAACCTTTAAAAAAGGTTTTATTATTTCAAAAATGTGGGGTTTTGCATGCCATAAAAAAGGGCATGGGCGTGTGCACGGCGGTGCAACACCGTAGAGACACATTGCAATGTGTCTCTATCAAAACCCCCATACCATATAAAATTTTATGGTTATTCCTCGTTTTTCCTTTTTTCAGCACGTAATTCACGATAAACCGCATACCGTCTTTTTGCCCTTTCTTTGTGTTGAGATGGATCTTTTACGTAACCATTTGTATCCAGACAAAAATCCACGTCAATAATACTGCCCTCCTCCCCTTCGTCGGTTACCTCCTGCCAATAATGGTGAGCTTTTAATGTTTTCATTTTTTTTATTGTTCCTTTGTATCTGTAAAGGCCGGCCAAAATATGAGCCACGATTGCCAGATCCATGCATATGTCGATCCCCTGACCAAAATCTTTAACATGTTTTCTGCCTGGCATTGTGAGTTTTAACGCGGCCATTATTTTTCCGGGCCATCTCGCCTTTTTCCTCCGAATAAAAGTTCCTATGGCAAATAAAGTAATGTCTTTCTCCGCAGGAAATTCACCTGATTCTTTGTGAATCATTTTATAAAGCGGATCCTCCGGCGATTTGGATTGAATTGAAGTTTTTACTTCCTCAATCAGTTTATCCACCCCCTCCTTCCACTCGGAAACTACCTCATAATCCTCTTCATCAAATTCGTAAGTGTATCCGGCAAATACCCCCTCCCCATGCAAATCCTTTTGTATGCCACTAATGGTCTCCCGAACAAGGCCGTGACCATCCGACATTTCAGTTAGTCTGTGCCTCGTATCTTTTACAAGATCGCAACCCTCTGACCTGGGGCTTTGTACATCTACTCCCAAATTTTCTGGTAAGTCTGTGCTCATAACTCAAATCATCGAATGTTATCTTTTTATTGTATCATAAAATGCTCTACAAAACCAGCCATTTACTGCTATAATGCCATCCGAATCGTAACTTTTTACTCATGAGTGAAAATTTAATGGAAAAAATTGTTTCCCTGTGCAAGCGTCGTGGATTTGTGTTTCCGGGTTCGGAGATTTACGGAGGGCTGGCCAATACGTGGGATTACGCGCCATTGGGGGCTCAGCTTAAAAAGAATATTCAGGACGCGTGGTGGAAGTTTTTTGTGACGGATCGCATGGATATGGTGGGGCTGGATGCCGCGATTTTGATGAACCCCAAAGTATGGCAAGCCAGCGGTCATGTGGATTGTTTTAACGACGCGTTGGTGGATTGTAAGGAGTGTAAAGCACGCTTACGCGCGGATCATTTGATTGAAGAAGCGCTCGATGATGTGAAGGTGGAAGGTTTGGAGCTCACGGATTTGGATAAGCTGATTACAAATAATAAAATCAAATGTCCCAAGTGTGGTGCGACTGATTTTACCAAGGCCCGCGTGTTTAATCTTCTGTTCCAGACGCATATTGGACCCGTTGCGGAAGACAGTGAGCCCGTATTTTTGCGGGGAGAACTCGCGCAGTCGATGTTTGTGAATTTTCGCCAAATTCAGGAGACGAGCCGTAAAAAACTCCCTTTCGGGATCGCGCAGGTGGGCAAGTGTTTCCGCAACGAGATCACACCGGGGAATTTTATCTTCCGAACCATCGAGTTTGATCTGATGGAATTTGAGTATTTTATTAAGCCGGAAGAATGGAAAGAACGATTTGATTATTGGCTCGATGAAATGCACAAGTGGCTTGATGTGGTAGGAATTGACCCTAAAAAAACCCGTGTACGTGAACACGATGAAAAAGAACTCTCGCATTATTCGGATAGAACCGTGGATATTGAATTTGAGACTCCTTTTGGGTGGAAAGAACTTTATGGCCTCGCGTACCGAACGGATTTTGACCTGAAGAATCACATCGAAAAAAGCGGCAAAGACCTTGCCTATTTTGATCCGGAGACCAATACCAAATTGGTGCCGCATGTTTTGGAACCGACTTTTGGACTCACCCGTTCCGTACTGATGGTGCTCCTTTCCGCCTATCACGAGGAAGAAGTGGAGAATGGAAAGGGCGAAAAAGAAACCCGTGTGGTCATGAAATTCAATAAGAATATCGCACCGTTTAAAGTGGCCGTTTTGCCGCTCGTGAACAAGCTGAATGACAAAGCCAAAGAAGTGTGGGAACAGTTGAGCCCTCACTTTGTTACCGATTTTGATACTTCAGGAACCATTGGCAAACGCTACCGCCGGCAAGATGAAATAGGAACGCCTTATTGTGTGACGGTCGATTTCGACACGCTCGAAGATGAAAGTGTGACGATTCGTGATCGCGACACGATGAAGCAGGAGCGGGTGAAGATTGAGGGGCTGACGGAATATTTGGAAAATACTTTGAAATAAAGGACTATCCCGCGAACTGAAAAATACAGACCTCCTTTTCAAGCGTTTTTGTCATTAAATCCTCCTGAATATTCAGCTCATAACCGGACTGCAAATTGAGCCAAAGCTGCGCCGAAGTACCGAAGTATTTTGCCAGTCTTAGTGCGGTATCCGCTGTGATTGCCCGTTTGCCGTGCACGATTTCATTGATGCGCCTTGCAGGAACGCTGATGTCTTTTGCCACCCTGTATTGGGTAATGCCATAGGGTTTTAGAAAATCTTCCATTAAAATTTCGCCGGGATGAATGGGTTTTATTTTTTTAGGAGACATAAAAGGTGAATTAAATATTAATGATAATCGATGGCTTCAACGCCGTAAGCATCTCCATTTTTCCAGAGAAAACAAATTCTCCATTGGTCATTGATTCGAATGCTGTATTGCCCTTTCCGTTTTCCGCTTAGTTTTTCCAAATGATTTCCGGGCGGGCTTTTAAGGTCACCTATTTCAATCGCGGCATTTAGATATTCCAATTTACGTGATACAGTGCGACAAATATATTGAGGAAATTTTTTTGGAATATTTCTTTCAAAAAGATGTTTCGTTTCTTTGCATTTAAAATTTCTAATCATGTATTTCAAAAAAATCAGTGTACATAAAAAATAATAACGCATCGCGATAATAATGTCAAGCGTTATTATATTACGGGATGCAAAAATACACTTACATGCTCTTCTCAATACCCTCAAGATATGCTATAATGAACGGATGACATCTACACCCGCTCCATCATCGGCAGATCAGCATGAACTTTCAACTCATATCGAATCCCTTGAGGAGCTACTTGCGCGTGAGCATACCCCTGATGAACTGGAGGCAAAAGTAGCAGCATTGGAAACCGCTTTGACATAAGGACATATTTCACAAGAACGTCCACTTAAGATAGGTATTCTTTGCCAGGCCCGAGAACGACTGAAGGTTGCACTCGCTCATCCTGTATGGAAAGGAGAAGAGCACATCGGAATAGGAGTTCGCTTGGAAACCATCAGAAAAATGGCACACCCTTTGCAGATGATCGGCAAAATGTATGATTACGCTCTCGAGGCTTCTTCGGAAGAAGCCATAAACCTCGGAATTGATTGGAGTTCGGTGGATACTGAAGCGTTGTTTGGTGACGATTCTAAAGATTTTGATACGATTGATGATTCCCGCCCTGGCACCACTAAATCTCCTTATGTAACCACCATACCTCTTCATAAAACTGAAATTCCAAGCCGACAAGGCCAACTGCAATTAATAGGAGCAAAACGGCTTGATATATACCAAGGCAATACCAAGTTCATTTTAGGGCTCATCAACCACGATTTCCCCGTTGACGGTGATCAAAAACAACAAGTAGGCGGGTTTCAGTTTATTCAGACAAAACAAAGGGGGCGTGAGGAATGGGAAATGAAACACCGTTATGTGAGTGAATCCTATCGAAGTCAGGGAATTGCCCCAAACATGTTGCATTTTGGGGAAGCTTTTTTAAAAAAACGTGCCCAGGAAACCCAAATTCCCCAAGTCATGACGGCGGAAGTGGGTCAGGTAGATGTGCTTTTGTGGCTTTTAAAAGAGGGTTTCGTCCCGGAAAATGGAAAAGACGCAGGTCGAATCAATCGGATTCTAAGTGGAGATCCTTCCCTGAAGATCGTTTCCGGTCCGCCGGGAAAAGATGACGGTCAGACACGAGATTGGTATATTTTCGAAAAAGAAAGGCTGAATTCACTTACAGAAGTACAACGTTCGGTCATGTGGAAGGGCAATGACAAGAAAAACCCCCATAATTACACAAACTGTTCTTTTCGGATTAAATTAAAAAAACCGATTGAGTGATTTTTGGCGTGTTGCGTTTTAAAAATTCCCCTCCTTTAAAAAACGGATGACGGCATCTATCACTTCGTCGTTATTCATGATGTAGGTGTGTTCCGTAGGGACGATTAAAAAATCTTTCATGCCCTTCAGTCGCGTTTTTTCTACCGATACCTTTTCGTCGTACTCGCCGGCGATCACCCCCACTTCGTACCACGGGGAAGGCAACGTGTTTACAAGACTGTCTTCTTTTGTTGTCATCTCGTTCATCGCCGGCCCCATGACAGCCTTCATGAATTTATTTTTTGACCATTTGTCCGCGGCCTTACTGCCTTGGTTGGGCGGAGCCAGCATGACCACTTTGCCCAAATTGGCAGGTTCGTTTTTGGATAAAAAATACCGCACCATAATGCCCCCAATGGAATGGGTGACGAAATTGATTTTTTTGGTTTCATCCGTGCACTTTTCGGCCAATTCCTGTTTCAAGTATTTTTCGGTGAGATTTTCGACGGTATCGCTTCTTGTCGGGTAATGGATGTTGATCACTTTATACCCTCTTGTGCCAAATGTTTCCCTATTTTTTGCATCGAGAAAGGGCTTCTGCCTAATCCATGCAAAAGCACTACGTAATCCCCCTTGTTTTCGGTTACGGATTTTTTGAGCACACTTTCATTGTACAAAAAATGAGCGATCACCACCAATACGGTAGTCAAAACGATGATGGATAGGATCAATGCGGTTCGCCTCATGGTTGGGTTTTAGAAAACGGATGGCCTGTTCTTTTTTAAACCTGAATTTTTTTAAAGAAATAACTGCCCAACCCCAAGAATAACAGAGTTACCAGCGTGAGAACAACAAGATCCATTGCCAGTCCGTAATGCCCCATACCCAAAAAGAGTTCACGAAGCGCGTCGATTCCGTAAGAAAGAGGGTCAAGCCGGGTGATGATGGATAAAGTTTTTGGCAATCCTTCGAGCGGGAAAAGCGCGCCGGAAAGAAAGAAAAGCGGCATCACCAAAAAATTCATCACCAAATGAAACCCCTGCATGTCCTCCAGAAGCGAAGCGATCATGGTGCCCAAAGACGTGAACAAAAGAGCCATCAAAAACATCACTCCTAATGCGGGAACAATAGAAATCAGGTGTTCCGGACGGAAGCCAAAAAACATCGACAGAATCATGAGGATTACCCCTTGAATGGTCGCAATGGTCGCTCCGCCCAGCGTTCTGCCCAGCATGATGTTGAATCGTGGCATGGGCGCCACCAAAGTTTCTTTTAAAAATCCGAACTGGCGATCCCAAATCACTTCCATCCCGGAAAAAATGGAAGTGAAAATGATTCCCATTCCAATGATTCCCGGCGCGAGAAATGTGATGTAATTTCCTTGTCCCGCTTCCTGAAAAATAGAACTAAAACCATACCCGAGCGCCAGCAAAAACAAAAGCGGCTGCGCCAAAGACCCCACAATGCGGGAACGGGAACGGAGCCATCGTTTGATCTGCCTGAGCCAAAGAATGTAAATTTTATTCATAAACATCGTTCAATTATTTTCTCCACGCGCGGCGCATTCTTCTCATCATGTCGGTTGCTTTTGCCGATTCGTCGCGAATCGTTTTTCCGGTCAGAGAAAGAAAGGCCTCTTCAAGAGTGAGTGCATCCGTCTGTTTTTTGAGTTCATCCGATGTGCCCATCGCGACAATTTTTCCGTGATCAATAATAGCCACTCTCTGCGCAACACGATCCGCTTCTTCCATATAATGCGTAGTGAAAAAAACGGTTGTTCCCTCTTTTTTATTGAGCTCCTGCAGGTATTCCCACATGTGATTCCGGGTTTGCGGATCAAGCCCCAGCGTCGGTTCATCCAAAAAAATAACTTTGGGATGGTGCAGTAACCCTCTCGCAATTTCGAGGCGGCGTTTCATTCCGCCGGAGAATTCTTTGGCCAATCTGTCTTTTTTATCCCACAAGTCAACAAAGATGAGCAGTTGCCTGATGCGTTCTCTGCGTAATGGTTTTGGCAAATCATAAATCACTCCGTGAAACTCCATATTCTCCCACGCGGTCAACTCGTCGTCCAGACTTTGATCCTGGAATACGATTCCAAAAGAACGCCGTACCGCTTCGGGTGATTTTACCGGATCATTCCCATTGACCAAAATACTGCCGGCGGTTGGCCGTAAAAGAGTTGTGAGCATTTTGATGGTGGTCGTTTTTCCCGCGCCGTTGGGTCCCAAAAAAGCGAAAATCTCCCCCGGTTTCACGGAAAAACCGATATCGTTCACTGCCGTGAAATCCCCGAATGTTTTAGTGAGATTGTTGACCCTGATCATGGCGATAGAATTATATACACCTCTGCCTATTTATCCGCCTTTGGAGGAAATAATTTCAAATGAGTATAATACACCGAAGTCCGCCTTAGGCGGGCGAAGGAGTATACTACGCGTTTTCCCTATTATGACTTGTAAAACGATGATAACAACGGATGCCATAATACTCCGACTCACCCACACGGAGCAACGTGAATATGTAAATCACGCGTAAAAAGCAGTGGCTTATCAGTGCCTTTATGGAGTTGATATTTTCTCTGTAAACCTCTCGTAAAAAATCATTCCCGAGCCAAAAAATAGAACTCGATCAACAAAATGATGGCAAAAAGGAGGATAAAATCCCACCAGGTCAGCACACGAAGACGCTGGAAAATGAGACCAACATCCACCATCAAAGAAAGTAGAACCCCTTCGCGTAACGCGATATTCAGATAGTGGCTATCCGCTGTGTTTTTGCGAATCCACGTCCTTAGGTAATAAATGAGCAAGGCAAAGGTTCCTGTAAGCGCGATGAAGAGACTGGAATAAAACAAGGCCAGTGAAAGATAGCCCGAAAGGAATGGGCTCATTTTATTGATCACCACCAGCCAGGAAGCCCAGGCGATCAGGGTGGCAAGACCGATGCTGAAGGTGTATGGATTTTTGGGAAGCATTTTTAATTTTTTACCGCCAGATCACTATATCAATAAAACGGTTTACTTCCAAATATGTCGTGAAATTCATCTTAAAAAACAGGAAAGTTTATCGGGATTACGGAGCGAGACGAAATCTATTGCTCCGTCGCGGAAAGTTCAAGGTCATTATTCATTTACCAAAGGCCTTGGGAAGGAGCGCGATTATGGACAATGACTTTTTTTATCCGCCGAGGTATAATGGCGTGGCATTTTAAAAAATACCTATGTTTTTCCGATCACGACTGATCAGTTTGGGAATTGCATTCCTGTGTCTTACGCCTCCGGTGCACGCCATGATTGTTTTTACGGATGTCGCTTCCGATCATCCTTATTACGAAGCCATTCAGTCACTGAGCGAACAAGGGGTTATTCAGGGGTACGAAAACAATACATTTCGTCCGGATCAGCCGGTGAATCGCGTGGAAGCGGTTAAGATCGTTTTATTGGGGTCAAAAGTGATTGTGCCCGACATTCAGCCTCAGGAGATTTTCCCTGATGTGATGTATGGCGTGTGGTACGACAAATACGTCGCCAAGGCGAAGAATTTGAATATCGTACGAGGAGATGAAGAAACCGGGTTGTTCCGCCCGGGGGACACGATTAATTTGGCGGAGGTTTTAAAAATGCTCATGACCGCCAACAGAATGGACGCTCAGACTCCTGATGAGGATCCATATAACGATGTCCCCAAAGACACCTGGTTTGCTCCTTATTTCGGTTATGCCAAGCTCGTCGGATTGCTCGATGAAGATGCCGACCATTTAGTCCATCCCGATAAAGCGGTCAATCGCGGTATGCTTGCCGAACTCATGTACCGACTTTCTTCCAGCCCCAAAGCGGATGAGTATGGAAAAGCGAGTTATTACGGGGCGCAATTTCATGGGCGAACCACTGCCAGTGGCGATGTGTTTGATGCCTCTTCTTTTACAGCGGCACACCGAACATATCCTTTCGGCACTTGGCTCAAAGTGACCAATGTAGAGGATGGCAAGTCCACTCTGGTTCGGGTGAATGACCGCGGGCCTTACTCGGAAGGGCGTATTATCGACCTGAGCAAAGCGGCTTTTGAGGCCATCGCCCCCCTTTCCCGTGGGGTAATTGATGTGATGGTGGAGGTCGCTCCCGCTCCGCCAACAAATTCCGACTCCAGTGACAGCGCCGGAAATATCGGCCTTTTTTCCGCGAATCTGTTGAATGTTAAAGGGGCGGACTGTCCGGAAAAAAACAATCTGCGATACCTCTCCCGCACACGCTTTGAGGGCATTGAACTTTCAACTGATATTCCTGACTATTTGACAGAAGAAGAGGTGTTTCCTGTAAGCGGTAAGGTTTTTTCTACGGAAACGACTGTGGTGACGGCTTTTTTTTCTGACGCCAGCGGTTATAAAACCGCCATTTCCGCTACCGTTCATGATGGAGGTTTTTCTATGAATCTTCATTTTCCGGCTCCCGGTGAATACGAATTTGGGCTTCTCCCCGGAACATCCGGAAAAAGTGTGATCGAACCCATACATGTGCTCCCCTACACGTGTGTGACCGAACAGGAAAATGAAGTAATGACTCCCCTTTCCCAGCCCCTGACCCTTATCGAAAACGGGGAAGGGAAAATCCTCTGGGAAAAAGGAGGTTATACCCTTTTTCAAATGACTTTTTCCCAGGAGGGCGTCGTCAAACGATTTGTTCTGCACGATGTGAGCGAATGGCAGCCTTCTTACACAGATTTTGCTGATTTTAAGGAGGGGGAAGTTGAGTTCCGCCTGAGGGGTGGATTTCAGCAAAACAAGTCCTTTTTGGAAAATGATTCAGCTGAATGGAGTCCTGCCATCTCCACGATTTTAAACACCGTGACCCATCAGGAATTCATCGCTGAACCCGATGAAATCACGCTTACCGCTTCACCAAAAGAAACCCAAAAAAGCGGACAACCGCTTCGGGTTCAGTTCATTCCCAAGGTGAGTGTGCGCTCCAGAGCCGCGATTATTTTACCGGACGGTCAGGTGGAAATGATTGAGCTTAAATCGTCCGATAATGCGGTTCCTATTAAAGATAAAAACGGCGTGGATATTTTTCCCCCTTCAGAGTCGCCACTCCTGTTTGAGTATCTTGTCCGGCAATCAGGATTGCATTTTATTGAAATCAATAATGCCGGAGGGACCGCCTCACTCAACATTCCTTTGTACGATGAAGACACGTTTCCCCTACTTCCGAATCCGGGGGAAAAAACCCGTCGCGAAAGCGCTGATCTGGGAAGTGATATTACGGCACTGCGGCTGAAGCTTGCGGAGCTCATCAATCGCGACAGGAGAGTTTATAAAAAATCCTCCCTTTCGCTCGATGATTCCCTGAATCAACTGGCGCAATACCGTTCCGATGACATGGCCTCCAATCATTATTTCAGTCACTGGAACAGCAAGGGGCTTAGTGCCAATGATCTGAGAAAAAACTTTGCCATCGGGCAGGTGGTCGCGGAAAATCTTTCCAAAGATGTCACTCTTGAATTCGCGGAATACGGGTTGATGCGCAGCGCGATTCACCGGGCGAATATCCTGTTTCCCGACTGGACTCGCGTGGGGATAGGCATTAGCCGTAACACCGATGGTACGTACACGTTTGTTCAACTGTTCTCGGAAAATCCGGTAGACATGGGTAATCTTTCTCAATTGAAGGAGCGGATGCTTGCCGCGATCAATCGTGAGAGGGAAACCCCTTTGACCGAAGATTCGAACCTTGGTGGCATCGCCCAGGAATGGAGCGATTTTATGGCGGAAAAAGACTTCTTTGACTTTACGAGTTCCGATGGGGTTACTCTTTTTGATAAAATCAAAGAGACAGGCATTAATAAACAAATCGGTACTTACATCGCGGGGAACATCACGTTTAATGAAGTGCTTGCGCAAATTGCCAAAAACACCGCATTGCTCACAAGCGAATGGAATACTATCGGCATAGGAATAAAGCAAGACAGTCTGGGAATCATTAAAGTAACACTGATTTACTCGGAATAAGACAATCTGAATCGTATCTTATTTTTCATCTTCCGAATACACGTGCATGTACTCTGTTTTTTCGTAGTCAAAGATTTCATCCTCTTTAAAAAAGCGTTTGACTTCCCGTTGAGCGGTCTCCAATGAATCGGAAGCGTGCACCGCGTTGCATTGAAAGCTCATTGCAAGATCTCCGCGAATAGATCCCGCATCTGCCGCACGCGCTTTGGTAATGCCTACCAAAATACGGACAGCATCCACCGCTTCCATCCCTTCCCAGCACTGGGCAATCACAGGAGAACTCTGCATAAAATTTTTAACCCCCTTAAAAAACGGTTTATCTGCCAAATGAGCATAGTGCTCTAAAATAATTGCTTCACTGAGATGCATCATTTTCATGCCAACCAGCTTTAGCCCTTTTTTTTCAAAACGTTTGGTGATTTCACCAATCAAACCGCGTTGAATACTATCGGGTTTGATAAGAACAAGAGTGCGTTCCATAATGGTTTAAATGATTAAGAATTAAATTGATAGGATGTGCCCCCAAGGGGAGCCTTCGGTGCGGGATGTGTGGGAATTCCACTAATCGTACAAATCCTTTAAATCCTCAAAATCCCACTAATAGTGTAATAATTTTTTAAAGTGATCTTCATCATCATAAGGTCCGATGATTGCCAATCTTAGCGCGTCTTCCCGGAACAACCGCTGACTGACTTTCAGGATATCGGCCGCCTTTACGGCATCAATTTTTTTCAGAATCGTGTCCACCCCATCAATCGTTGGGTAAAGCAGGAGTTGTTTCCCCATCATGTGCGCGTATTCTTCGCTGTCTTCCAAGTGCAATACGATCTTGCCCTTCATGAATTCTTTGCCTTTCGTCAGCTCTTCTTCGCTGACTTCGGTTTCCATGATTTTTTTATACTCGAGCAAAATCGCCTCAATCGCCAAATCGATCCGGCTCAAATCGACGCCGGCGGAAGTGGAAATGGCTCCGGTATCCGTGTAATCGTCGGTATTCGTGCGGATATAATAGCACAGCCCTTTGGCCTCACGGACGTTTAAAAACATGCGTGAACTCATGTTTCCCCCTAAAATCACACTCAGTAATTTTTCCGCGTATTCATCAGGATCGAGTGCCGGCAACGCTTCGGCTCCTAAAATCAAGTGGGCCTGTTCGGTCTTCTTTTTCTGAAGCTTCACGCGATTGTCTGACTCGTGTTTTTGATACGGCAGATAATCGATGGAGTGCGTGCCCTCTGTGAATGTAAAATACTTTTCCGCCAACTGAAGAGACTCCCCGTGAGTGATATCCCCCGCCACACTGATGATGGTGTTGTCTGGTGTGTAAAGTGCGTGTTTGTAATCCAAAAATTGCCGGCGTTTCAGATTTTTTATCACTTCTTTGGTTCCTATCTGATCCCAGCCCATCGGCTGATCGCCGAACATGAGGCTTTCAAAATCCCACCCCACTTGGTACATGGGGGTGTCTTGATACATATTGTACTCCTCCAGAATCACACCCCGCTCTTTCTCAATTTCCTCTTCGGCAAAAGCCGCGTGAATCATCATGTCTCCCAACACATCAAACGCCACTTCTTTTTGATGAGAAGCCAACTTCACATAATATCCCGCGTATTCCTTTCCTGTGAAAGCGTTGAAATCCCCTCCCACTCCATCGATAGCGCTGGCGACCTGCACGGCATTTTTAAAACGCTGTGCCCCCTTAAAAAACATGTGTTCCAAAAAATGCGAGATCCCGTTGATGTCGCGGGTTTCATAGCGAGAGCCCGCTCCGGCTAAAACAAGCACGGTGACCGATTTGGTTCCCTCAATGGGGGTGGTAATTACCTTGAGACCATTTTTTAAGGATGAAGAATGATGCATGATGATTCGTTAATTAATTTTAATAGATGATGCGAAAAGGAGCATACCGAAAAAACAATGGCGTGACAAGTCAGCGCTGATTTTCAAATTTTACGAGCATGGGGGTGACATTTTTATAATGGATAAGAACGGTGGAATTTTTATTTAATTACGAACTACTTTCTTAACGATGCAATTCCTTTTTTATCCTTTTTATCAAAGGGGTTTTTAGATGTTTTTTGGCTTATAAAACACTTTTTTGTTCAAAAAATGTATGCAGTTATGAACACAATTTTTACCATTATAAAAAATAATATCACAAAAGTTGTTGACCAAATTTTGTATACGGTTTAGATTGTGTGTGTAAGCGAAAAAATAGAAAATAAAAAAAGTATTTATGAACATTTTGCGCACAAGTTTTGCACAGTTTTTGCACAGTTTGAACAAAAAAATTGACCTCATTGCCTCATGACGGTTTTTTATGATCCCTCTTTACAACCATATCCCCGTTTTACTTCAGGAAACACTTGCTCATTTAAACCTTAGGACAGGACATTGTGTGATCGATTGCACATTAGGCCTTGGGGGCCATAGCTCATTTATTTTAAAGACTATCGGCCCCCAAGGAAAGTTAATGGCCTTTGAGCAGGATGCCGACAACTTAAAGGAAGCCAAAAAACGATTAAACGCTTTTGATACGCAAATCATTTATGTTCACGACAACTTTGAGCGTCTCGCGGAGATGGTGAAACAATATGATTTTCGTCCTCACGCTATTTTGTTTGATCTTGGGCTTTCATCACCTCATGTAGAGCACCCCGAACGCGGTTTTTCTTTCAAATCGGATGGGCCGCTTGACATGCGTTTTGACCAGCGAAACCCTCTGACCGCGGAACATATTGTGAACGGTTATAACGAAAAGGAGTTGGCGGACATTCTGTTTTATTATGGTGACGAAACACGTTCCCGCCTGATCGCAAAGAAAATTGTGGAATTCCGCAGAAAGAAACGGATCAAAACAACGCTCGCACTCGCGGATCTGATTCAATCCCTTTTTAAAGGGCGTGCCAAAATGCACCCCGCCACTCAGACTTTTCAGGCACTTCGTATCGCGGTTAATCGGGAGCTTGATGTGCTCGAAAAAGCACTTGATGACGCCATTAATTCACTCCTTCCCGGAGGCCGAATCGCCGTCATTTCTTATCATTCGCTTGAAGACCGCATCACCAAACAAAAATTCCGTTATTACACACAAGAATGTATCTGTCCAAAGGAATTGCCAATATGTCAATGTAATTTTGAGAAAAAGCTTTATATCTTAACAAAAAAACCTATAATACCTTCAGGTATTGAGGTTTCCGACAACCCCCGATCGCGAAGTGCGAAACTGCGGGTTGCCGAGCGCCTATGATCAACCTCAATCAACCGCTACAGGCCCAGAAAACAGCTGTTTTATCTATTCAGCATAACCCTTTTGTTAGCGTGCAAAGAAGACCGTTGTCACAAAAAATTGAGGTTGGAGTTACATCCCTTGTGTTTGTAATTGTTGTGCTTGTCAGCATGATCAGTTTGGTGTATTTGGCTCACGCCAATCGCAATGCCACCAAGGGGTACGCCCTAAAAACGCTCGAATTACAGCGTTCTAAATTGGTGATGGAAAATGAAGTATGGGATATGGAAATCGCCAAGGTCAAATCTTTGAACACCTTGCAAAACGACCCAAAAATTCTTTCTATGGTCAAGGCCACTCAACCCCTTTATGTACGAGGAGATACGGCAATTGCCTCACGATAATCAGTGCGGCAGTGCACGGTGCGACAGAGAGGAGTTTTTTTGATACAATTCGTAATAATCAGTGCGACCCGCCTGAACGGAACGGGCAGGCAGTGCGCAGTGTGACAGTATGTTTTTATTATCTGCCGCACAGTAGCACTGCGTACTGTAGTACTATATGGAACTGACGTGGATCGAAATCTCAAAATCGGCCTTAATCCATAATCTGAAAATTTTCAGGGATTTGATTGGTGACGATGTGATTTTGGCACCTGCCGTAAAAGCCAACGCGTACGGACACGGGCTGGTTGAATGTGCGCGGGTGTTGAGTGAGAATGGAGCGGATTATTTGTGTGTAGACGCGATTTATGAGGCGGTAGCGATTCGAAAGGCTACAATAAAAACACCCCTCTTGATTCTTGGACACACTCCCCTGTCTCAACTGGAGGATGCCACAAAGCTCAATTGTGATTTAGTGGTCTATAATAAGGAAACGATTCAACGGCTTTCAAAAATCAATCGACCTGTCAATCTTCACTTAAAAATCGAAACGGGTACAAATCGTCAGGGAATAGCCATCGAAGAATTGGATTCTCTCCTGAGTCTTATTAAGCATCATTCTCATCTTAAATTGATGGGGACTTCCACGCATTTCGCGAATATCGAAGACCGGATCAATCATCAGTATGCCTTGCGTCAACTGGAGATTTTTAACGAGGCCATTGCCCTGATGGAGATGAACGGATGTGCCCCGTTATACCGACATTGCGCCAATACCGCCGCCACGATACTTCTGCCGGAAGCGCGCTTTAATTTTGTGCGTACCGGAATTGGAAATTACGGATTGTGGCCGAGTGTTAAAACCAAAAAAGCGGTCAAACATTCCGGCATGAACATTGCCCTACAACCCGTTTTGACTTGGAAAACGATTGTCGCTCAGGTGAAAAAGGTTAAAAAAGGTGCGTTGGTAGGCTACGGTTGTACGCATGAAATGCCACACGCGGGACGCATTGTTGTATTGCCCGTGGGTTATTATGACGGATATGTTCGCGCCATGGGGAACAAAGGATATGTGTTGATCCGCGGGAAAAAAGCGCCGGTGATCGGCCGTATTTGTATGAATATGTTCATGGCGGACGTCTCCGCCATTCCGAAAGTAAAACCGGAGGATGAAGTGGTATTGCTTGGTACACAAGGCGACGAAAAAATCACCGCGGAACAAATGGCGAAATGGACAAAAACGATCAACTACGAAGTACCGACGCGAATTAATGAACGAATTCCAAGAGTGGTAATTAATTCTTGAGTGCGACAGTTCACAGTACGACAGTGCTACAGCAAAAAATACTGTCGCACTGCGTACTGTAGCACTGTTATCTTGAAATAAATTGTCTTCATAAAAAAAAACGAGTAGAATGGGAATGTTTTGTAAATTTACCCTCTAATTTTTACTAAAATGAGTTTTTACGAAAATACTTTAAAAAATATGCAGAAGGCCGCCAAGATCATGAATCTGGATCCTGAGGCGCTTGAGGTTCTTTCTAAACCTCAAAAGACATTGATCGTTTCTTTACCCGTTCGTATGGACGATGGCACATTAAAAGTTTTTGAAGGATTCCGTGTCCAACATTCTGAATTACGTGGGCCTTTTAAAGGCGGTATTCGCTATCTTGCCGAAGTGGATTTGGATGAAATCAAAGCGCTTGCAACCGAAATGAGCTTTAAATGTGCCGTAGTGGGCATCCCCTATGGCGGAGGAAAAGGAGGCGTTAAATGCAATGCGAAAGAGCTTTCTCAGGGGGAACTGGAACGCGTGACCCGCAAATATGTTCAAGCCATTTATCAGATCATCGGGCCGGAGCACGACATTTCCGCACCGGACATGTACACCAACGGGCAAATCATGGCATGGTTTATGGATGAATACAGCCGATTGGTGAACAAATACCAACCCGGTGTGGTGACCGGCAAACCGATTGAAGTGGGAGGATCGCTCGGACGCAATACCGCGACTGCGCAAGGAGGCACTTATGTTTTACAGGAATACATGAAACTTCATGACATGAAACCGGAATCCACTAAGGTGATCGTTCAGGGGTTTGGCAACGCGGGTAGTTTTGCGGCTGAAATCCTTCATGGATTAGGATTCACCGTCATGGGGTTAAGTGATTCAAAGGCCGGAGTGTATAACGAAAACGGTCTTGATCCCGCCGGCGTGATGGAGCACAAAAAAAAGACCGGAAGTGTTTCCGGATTTTCGGGTGCAACAAGCGTGACTAATGCTGAACTTTTAGAAAAACCTTGTGATGTTTTGGTGCTGGCCGCGATGGAAAATCAAGTGAATGATAAGAACATGATGAACATCAAAGCCAAAGTTATTTTAGAACTCGCCAACGGACCTACAACTGCTGAAGCCGACGAATACCTGAGCGGACAAGGTGTAGTGGTTATCCCCGATATTCTTGCCAATGCCGGCGGTGTGACCGTGTCTTACTTTGAATGGCTTCAGAACCAACAGTCTTATTACTGGCCATTGGAAGAGATTCAGACCAAGTTGAAACGCGTGATGGTGGAATCGTCTCAGCGGGTTCTTGACATTCAAAAAGAACACCACTGCACCATGCGTCAGGCCGCTTACATCTCCGCATTCGATCGCATGGCAAAAGCGCTCAAACTGCGTGGCTCCGGTGCGAATTTGTTGTGCAAGGTTTATAATCACTAATTTTATCAGTGCGACAGTGCACAGTGCGGCAGTATTTTTTCTGTAGCACTGTAGCACTGCGCACTGTAGTACCGTATGTTAAAAGAACAAATTATTGCCGACCTGACCGCCGCCATGAAGGCGCGGGACGAGCTGACGCTTAGCACCCTTCGCATGCTCAAAGCGGAAATAATGAAATACGAAGTGAGTGGCGCGGATAAAGTGGTGACCGATGAGATTGTGATCGACTTGGTTAAAAAAGGAATCAAACAACGCCGTGAAGCCGCGGAAGGTTTTGAAAAAGGAGGAAACTTAACCGCCAAAGACAAAGAACTTGCTGAAATCACGATTCTTGAAAAATACATGCCACAGCAGATGGGTGAGGATCAAGTGAAAGCAATTGTGCAGGAAGTTGTCACTGAAATGAATGCCACCACCGCTGATTTTGGAAAAGTGATGGGTGCCGCCATGGGCAAACTGAAAGGCCGGGCGGATGGAAATGTGGTGAGTAAAGTGGTTAAGGAAGTGTTGACTTAATTTTATCTAATGAGAAATATCGCTTACATTGATGGGCAGAATCTTCACCTTGGAACGATGGAAAACAATTGGAGTGTTGATTACAAAAAATTTCGAATCTATTTGCGCGATAAATACAAGGTAGAGGAGGCTTATTATTTCCTTGGATATATCTCTGAAAACCAGCAAGAACTCTACAAAAGCTTGCAACGCGCAGGTTTTATCCTGATCTTTAAGAATCATAAAGAATCTTTTTTAGGAGATAAAAAAGGTAATGTCGATACGGATATTGTTTTTGAAATCATGAAGGCACTCCTTGATGAAGACTTTGACAAGATTGTCTTAATTTCGGGTGATGGAGATTATAAGAAAGTTATTGATTATCTCATTGAAAAAGAGAAATTTTCAAAAATTTTATTTCCAAATCAAAAATTTGCCTCCTCTTTATATAGAAAATTGGGGACGGAATATTATGATCACCTTGGCAACGAAGAAGTAATGAAAAAAATACAATACAAAAAGAAAAAGACTCCTTAGGCACCAACACCGTTTGGATTCTTTTTCGTATTAATACGATTCTATTTTAGCAAATTGTACCTGCCATTGTCAATACAATGTAGCCGGCGAAGGTTTGACGAATCAGGTGTTGGGGTAAAAAGGGATCAGGAGTTTTTTTCCTTGAATAAATAATTCACCCATAAATCTTTGCGATACGAAATAAGAAGAATTTCTTGTCCG
>PFOK01000154.1 GCA_002792495.1 Candidatus Peregrinibacteria bacterium CG_4_10_14_0_2_um_filter_43_11
ACGCTCAAATATTCTCTGATCTTCTTCGGGAATTTCATTCCATTCCACGTATTTTCGCAGTTCGGCGGTTTTGGTGTTGAGGATGAGGTAACGGGGGACAGGTTCGCCTTCCTGATAGGGGTTGTATTCTCCTGTTCGAAGATCAAGATATTCATCGTAATACCAGTTAATACCATCTTTAGAAACCATACTATTTGCATAATCCCCAACACTATAAATAGTGTCACCTTTTAGGATATACTTTTCAATATCACTTACTATGATTCTTAACTTATCATCATCAAATCGATGATCTTCCAAGGCAAGATGGGTGCTGAATTTACCCAGTTCAAATTTTCCATCTCCTAGGGTAGCAATCGTGTCATTCTGCCCCTGAAAGGAGACGATTGCCATAACAATAAGCCATGCCAGAAAAAATAAAAAAGTAACCAGAGTCACCTTTCCGATTTTTAAAATAACACTGAGCGATTTTCCGGGTGTTTCCATATCTATAATTATTTAGAGGTTTTTTTAGTGTCTTTATCTTTTTTTTCTTTTCCGATTTTTATGTTTTCACGCAGATCAATCTGTATTTTATAGGTTTGCAGGGCTTCTATTTTCTGACTCAATACCGCAAGATCAATGCCCACGTTTGTTACACTGTTCGGTTTCACCCAGTCAAAATCATAAATATCGGTAATGGTTATGTTAACATCATAGGTACCATTTTCTGTTTCTTTGGCATTAAAAGTATAATTGAATTTGTTCATTGCATAAAATAGATCGGAGTTATCGTTTTTTGAAAATTTGCCGGTATTTTTTCCTGCGGTTTTTCCTTCTTTTATTTTAGATTGAACGTTATACAATATATTCTTATATTCGTTGGTGTCTTTAATATTCTTCCCGATCTCCTGTGCTATAACGTCACCTGAAGCGGTATTAAAATAAAGATTAGAAGTTGTCTGCGTTCCCTGGAAGGGGGCAAACTGTTCCCACTGAATGGCATGATCCAGAAAATAAGCGGAGATATCATATCTTCTGAAACTGAAGTACCGAACAGCCATTGTCCAGACCAGCGAATCAATGAATGTTTTTCCATCCGGATCCACATACTTCACCGGATTATTACGGGCATAGGTGTACATATTCAATGCCTGCGGATCTTTCAGCAGTTCCTGCAGCTCTTCTCCTTTCAGGTTCGGATTATTCAGCATAGGATCCATACTTGTGAATCTCCCAATCACCGGATCATAGTACCGTGCGCCGTAATACATCAGTCCCGTTTCTTCATCTTTTTCTTTTCCCGTAAATCCGTAATCCTCTTCGTCTTTATCCATACAATCTCCATTCCGTTCTTCCCCGTAAGGCAGGTAATCGTTGGTACAAACCACATTGCCTTTATCATCGAGCACACTTTGTATTCCGCCAAGGTTATCGTGCAGGTAATAGTAAAACTTGTATTCCTTGTCCGCGGGGAGGTTGGCATAGGCCAAAGAGGCTGTGTTGAATAAAAATACAAAACTCAATAGCAAGCTGATCAGGCGACGGCCGATGGGTGAAAAAAGTGGAATGTGCATCGTTATTTAAACTATTAAGGAGCGTCTACACCGGAGCCTGTGAATTCTATGGTATACCCGTCTCCCCCCTGAATTGAATCACCATCTTCGCCAACGGCAGAAGGTGCAACGGTAAGCAAATAAATCATACCCGCCTTTTGCTTGGCGGTTTTAAGGCTGGCAATTTTTGTAATCGAATTCGCAACAACGGCGAGAACGGGTAGTTTTTCCCCAGTGTTTTTCTCGGTAATCACAAAGACAGATGTTTTATCTGCAGGAAAAACGATTTTTTCGGAAAAATAAACCAAAACATATTCACCATTTATTACATTGGCTTTAGTGATTTCCGGAAAGACACCATCCTGGCTAGGATAATTTATTTTTTCCGGAGGAGTCAGTGCTTTATCCATTCTTTTCTCCGTTGCGGATGAAGCATGATCGGAAGTATGAGGGTTTTGAGGGATTGTTCTTGGATTAAGATGAAAGGCAAGTGGCACATTATTATTAATGTTCTTCATCCATTTATAAATATCGGTAGATGGTTTTATGTAATCCATAGTGGCTTCTACTATCGGGCTTTTTACCCCAAAATTGCTTCCGGACGCGAAGGTAAAATGATTCTCTCCCTTCTTGAGGGTGACTGTGTATTCCCATGTGGATTCTGTATTAAAAGGAACAACCTGAACATTATTCACCCAAATTCCCGCACCGATTCCCTTGGAGCCGGAAAAAACATACAAAGGTTTGGAAACCTGCTTGGGATAAGCGTTCAAAACGGGAGGCTTGGCATTGTAAAAAATAGTGACGTTCACGGGATCGCCCGCCACATTCATATCATCTCTTGTAATGAAGGTGAAGGCTGTGTTTACAGCGGTCAGTGGGGCGAGATAGCTCCATTCAGTGGCTTCAGAATCTACGGATATTGGTTCGTTATTAATCCACAAAGTAGTATGAGATGGTTTTGTTCCGCTGAATAGATAAGATGTACTCGAAGACACCATCGATTTTGTATCGAGTATGACTCCACCTACGCTATATGTAATTGCAATCACAGCAGGCTCGCTTTCCATCCCGAATTCATTTTTGGTTAAAAACGTGAAGGTGTTTATGCCTTTCTCAAGAGGGATTTGAATTTTCCAGTTAGAAGAGCCACTGGGATAAATTTCCACTCCGTTCATCCAAAGGGAGAGATCGGAGGATTTAATACCGTTCAGCATCACGGGGTTAGAAACGGGCAAGGCAACAGGGGAAGCCCACGGGGGCAACACCTCATACAAAATCGTCTGGCTTACAGAAGTGCTTTCATTTCCCTCCTTGTCTTTGGCAAAGACAGTAAATGTGTTTTTGTGTTTATCGAGAGTTACCAAAGCACTCCAGTTGGTTTTCACTCCAAAAGGAACCACTTCTTTGTTGTTGATCCAAATACTGGTATTGGCCGGTTTTGCTCCGGTAAGTGCGTAATGGGTTTTGTAAACCACATCCGGTATTGGGTTTATCACCGGAGCGGTGATGTTGTAGGGAATGTGTAAATCCACAGATGAACTGACAGCACCAAAAGAGGTTTTTGAAATCACATTAAAATCATTCATGCCTGTAGATAAAATCACTTTGGTTGTCCAGGTCGCTTGGTTATCCAGTGCCACATATTCTTTTTCGTTGATCCAAATAGAGGTATCAGCCACCTTTGTTCCCGTGAGTTTGAGAGGGTTGGTGATCATGGAGGAAGAAAAATCATCAACGATCGGAGTCGGCGTTTTGTAAACAATAGACACTGTCTTTTTTTCACTTTTTATTCCGGCACTATCTTTGGAGTAGATGGAAAACGTGTTTTCTTTCCCGGTGATATTAACGGTATAAGCCCATTTTGTATCGGAATTTAATGGGATCATTTCTTTGTCATTGATCCAAATGCCGGTGAATGGGGATTTGGTCCCGCTCAAGGTATAATTGAAGGTGTAAATGAGACTTGGGAAAGCATCAATGGAAGGCGAAAGCACGGAATAATCGAACGAAAAAGCAACCGGATTGCTCTTGAGTCCGAATGCGTTTTTTGTAAAAAAAGTGAAACTGTTTCCCCCTTTGCCAAGCGATACCTCCGCTGACCAATTCGTTTCATTGTTTAGTGAAACCACTTGAACATCATTCATCCATAACGATGTACCGGTAGCTTTTTTACCTGTTAATACGATTGGGTTTTTCTGGGGCGATGAACCGACGGAATCCACACTTGGTACGGGTACTGCGTAAATGACGGTTTGCGCAAGAATCGAACCCTCGTTGCCCGCCTCATCCTTGGATAGAATGGCAAAGGCATTGTTGTAGTTTTTCAGAGTTACCGTTGCGCTCCAATTGGTTTGTGCGTTTACGGGCACTACTTCTTCGTGGTTGATCCACACTCCGGTATTGGCTCCTTTGGTGCCGGAAAGTGTGAATTCCGTGGTGTAAACCGGGGAATAAAATGGAGTGACTGTTACCGGTGCGACTTCGTAATGCAACGTCACTTCTACAACATCACTTTCCGTTCCTTTCTCCGATTTAGACGTGAGTACAAAGAGATTTTCTCCCGGCTTTAAAGTGACGGTATAAGACCAGCTTTCCGAGGTGTTGGCGGGAATCACTTCCGCTCCATTCATCCACACGGAGGTGCCGGAAGTCTTGGTTCCGGAGAAAGTGTAATAAGGCCCTTCTAAAACAGGATCCAGCTCTTCAATCACGGGTTTTGATGTGCTTAAAAATTCCACCTTGCTGATTTTTAAATCGCCCGCGTAAATGTAGCCGTCTTCTTTGGCGTTATCCGTTTCGTAATAAATACTTGGGTAGTACTGAATTACACCTGTTTTTAAGTTGGTTTTACTCAAACGTTCGTACCCTTCGCCATACGCGAAGGACACCTTGTCTCCGCTTTGGATGAGACGATCACGGTAATCGTATTGCATGACTTCTCCGTCGCGTTCGGTCATGTTCCCGTTCACATCATAAACAAAATGGTGTGTGCCCGCCTGTGTAACCGCGTGCGGATGCAAAGACGCATAGGTAAACGTTCCGACGTTGGCTTTGGAGAGCATATTTCCCGTAGGGCTATAAGTGTAGCTTTGAGGTGTGGAGTCTCCGCTGGCAACGCTGATGTATTTTGCCTGGGTGAGACGATAGAGATCATCGTAGGTGTATTGTACCGTTTTGGCCGTTGTGGCGTTACTGTTATCTATCAGTTTCATCAGGTTACCGACAGCGTCGTAAGTGTATTCGGTGTGTTGAAGAGCGTTACTACCCAAAAAACTCTCACGTTGAATCAAACGGTATAGCTGATTGACATCGTAAAAATTTTTGACGACCACTCCATCCCCAAATGTCATTTCCGTGATTTGTCCTAATGGCGAATAGATAAAGTGATCGGCAACCACGTTGCCATCCGCTTTTACCGCGCTGAGCAAATGAACATCATCGTATGTGTACTGAACATTCATTTCATTCGGATAAGTCATTGTGGTTGGACCATCCATCAGATCGTAATCAAAAGCATGATTGAATGTTTTTTCACCGATGATTTTTTGATCATTCAGCGTTCGTCCCCACGCGTCGTATTCAAAATAATGTTGGTACGCGGGGGCTGTAATGTGGTTCAGACGTCCGATTCCGTAAGCGCCCTGGTCGTAAACGTACTGCAATTCCACTTCCGGTGTTGTGGGATCATCTTCTTTAATTGCCCGATCCAGCTCATCGTAACTGTATTTAACGGTTTGTTTTTTTGGAGTCGTTCTGGCAATTGGATTGCTGTTCGCGTCGTAATTGTACGTCCAAATTTGCGGAGTGCTACCCGATTTGTAAGGCGCGGTTTGAGTCAAACGACGTCCCAAAGAATCAAATGTGAAATCGCGAATGTTATTTTCCGCATCCGTGATTTTTATCAGATTACCTATCGCGTCGTAATTGTATTGTGTGGTGTAAACCGAGCCGATGTTGTGTTCGTTTACCGAAATAAGCTGATTGCGTGCGTCATAAAAATATTCCTTCACATTTCCCTTGGGGTCGGTAACGGTCTGTTTCCAACCGTTATAAGCATTGGCTGTAACCCCAAGTGGATTGGTGATGCTAGTAACACGATTGAGTGTGTCGTAAGTGAACGCGTTTCCTAATTTTCCACTATCGATTGTTTCGAACACGCTTGAGGAACTCGAATAAGGCTGGAGTGTTTTTTTCACATTCCCCCGTTCGTCATATATTGTCGCGGTTGTTGTCCATTTTCCGCCGGGCATTTCCTGCTTTTGTTCAATGGCACGCCCCAGTCCGTCGGAATAACCGTAACTCTCCACAAAATTAATGGCGTTATGATAACGCTTTTGGTGGGTTATACGTGGCATCGCGGTATCGTTGTAGCTGGCCTCCTGAACGAGTGCCATGTTGCCGGGGGCATGCGGATCACTTTTTTTCGCGCTCAATAATCGGCCGAATCCATCGTATATATTCACACTTTTTACACCGTTTGGATCGGTAGCGGAAAGCACCTGACCGTTTGCTATGTCATAAGTGAACTGAGAAACCTGTCCTTTTGGATTCGTGACCGTCGTGGGGTAAAGGTGATGCGTGTCGTAAGTGTAAGTCGTGCTGTAGCCGCGAGGGTTTTTTTCGGAAACCGGTAGCCCATAACCGTTGTAAGCATATTCCGTGCTTAGCCATCCTGTTGGAGTATTGAGCCACACTTCTTTTTTACTCAAATTGCCTTTATTCGCATTCTTCAACGAAAGCCCGTCGTAATAGAATCGCTGGTGTTGTACAAGTTGGTTGGATTGATTGTAGCGCTTACTTTCGCTTGGCAGACCGACGAGATAATTGGAAAGATTTTCCGTGTAGTTATTTTCAATTTTCAAAAGGTCATTTCCGGTATCCGTAAAACTGCCATCTTCCCCCGTCGCGTTCACTTCGCCGTAATCTGTAATCCCTGCCGCGTTGCCGTATGCGTCGTACTCAAAAGATTGAGCCGTCGCCTTGATAGTGCCATTGATTGGGGTGATGAGTCGTGAAACGGTTTGAACTTGATGCGGAAAATAACGCTCGTTTCCCAAATCGGTCGTCTCCCAGCGGTTTACGGTGTAATGAATGAGTTGATTTACATTGTTGTAAATTTCGGTGCGGTATGGCAAACCTTTTTTGCTGTAATGGTCGCTATATTCCCCCTGCGCGACATCCGCGATGCTATTTTCACTTTGATGGAAATAGGTTTTGGTTTTAACACCTGTGTTGTCGGTTTTTGTTACCACCCTAAATCCCGCGAATCCCCGATTGTAACTGTCTTTAAAATAATAATGACCGTCTTCATAAAAATAATCGATACTATTTGTGACTCCCATACCATCGTTTACAATCACTTTATCCACCGTCGTTACAATAATGGGCAATTTGGGGTTCGCCTGCGTGCCATCATCTTTGATGTATTGGGCGGATGTTTTATACGTCAAATCGATTTGCGCCCCCTGGCCGGTGTGCACGGTTTTAAGAAAGTACGGGCGGCTTCCGGTGTTCATAAAAACCCTTTTGGAAGTGACCGTTTTTTTTGTGGCATTGTCCCAATCATGAAAACTTTGAATAACATCCGGTAATAAATCACCATTTAAATCAATAATTCGTACTCCGTAATCTTTGTGATCTCCTATTGCCTTCCCCATGGGAACCGGAAAAATCCCCTCATAATGAATATCAGCACTTGAAGGAGTTCTTAAGCCTACTTTGCTTTTATAAAGATCAAAACTGCCCCACGAATTATATTCATGCGCCGCGTAAACAGAATCCATCAGCCCATCCCCATTCACATCAATAGAACGGGTGGTATTGTTCTCACTAGTAGTGCCAAAAGAACAACTGTCTTTTCCTGCACCAACGGAAACATCGGTTAACCATCCGCCTTTGCCATCATTGATATACAATTCACTAGTACTACCCGAATATTGAAGATCCGCCAATCCATCCAGATTACAATCGGTCAAATAACCGGTTCTTTGCTGAACCCATTCACTGATATATTCAACGATAGTCGTCGGACTGATCCAAAAATCGGTGGAATCACAGCTTGTACCACCATTGTTTAAACACGTTTTATAACCTAACTGTTTTTTTAAATAAGCCTCCGCCTGCACCATATCCGGTAGACCATCTCCATTTAAGTCACCAATTACTACTCCATGATCAGGTTTTGTGTAATCGGAAGTCGTCATGCCAAAAGGAATAATGTTGGACAGAACTTTTCCGATCGCTAAGGCGGCACCGCTTATTACTTCCCATGGACCGCTATTTCCGTACTTACTGGTCATACTGGAACCGACAATATCCAATCGTCCATCTCCGTCAAAATCAGCTAATTTTTGAGTTAATGATGGAATACTATGACTATAAGAGGGGTTGGGGGAACCACCTATATACTTCTGATCATTCGCAATATTCCAACCGCCCTTCGCGTTATTGGTGGCGCGCATGCCTTTGTACGCACTGGAAGGGGGTACTTGTCCGATATACTCAAAATCCGGCAAGCCGTCGCCGGTCATATCCCACAAAAAAACGTTTGTTCCGGTATCCACACACCCGTATTCTCCGCAAATCGAAAGCCACCAATCCGAAGGGGGGTAAACAGGTTCTTCCTTCCAGCCCACTGCGCTTTTGGTGTATTCAAATGTGGTGGGTGGCAAAACGGTCGCGTTACCCCCTGTATCGTAAGCGGTTTCGGTAATGGAAGTAATCGTCCATATTTGTGTAATATCCGGTGGGTAATAACCAAAATAATATTGCTTACGTAACACTCCGTTTACATACACCTCAACATCAGTAATGTGATAAGTTCCATTTAATCGAAATCCTGGAGCGTAGCTAAAAAAAGTGTTGTTGTACCCCATCTCTTTGGTAAAAAAAACTTCAAACGGTCCCTCTTCACTTCCGTGTCCGCCATAAAAAATACGTTCAGGGTAAATATCATTGCCATATTTTTTATAGGTGTAACGTATAAAATTATCGTTGGTGTCCCGGACTTCTTCCAATTTCCATTCATACGTTCTGCTTGTGTCATCGGGGTCAAACACACGGGTCTCCTGAGTTAATCCAAATTGATACCGAGTTCCGTTTTTATCCTTCACAACCCAGCTGTTATCCGATTTGAATTCGTATTTTTCGAAACCGCTTTCCACTTTTTGCCCATAAATACCGTGATGTCCATCGCTCAGCGATACTTCCCCTAGTTCACCACTACCCACGGGGGTATTTGCAATAAAAAAGTT
This sequence comes from Candidatus Peregrinibacteria bacterium CG_4_10_14_0_2_um_filter_43_11, assembly GCA_002792495.1. Lineage (GTDB taxonomy): Bacteria > Patescibacteriota > Gracilibacteria > UM-FILTER-43-11 > UM-FILTER-43-11 > UM-FILTER-43-11. The sequence goes on from PFOK01000154.1 coordinate 8,792, forward strand.
GTCGTCATACATTCTTTCGACCCCCTTTTTGTTGTAACGGCGAATGGAAAAATCCGTGATGTTCCATCGGTATCCCACCATGTTCATAAAATTTTGTTCCTGACTGTTGTAGGTTAAAGAGATTTGAGGTGTTAATCCGTTTCTCCCTGCAGGCAACGCGAGGGGGTAGTCATAAACCGCGGCTCCGGTAAATTCTCCTACATGCAAATTGCCCTGAAGTTTTTTTTGAGTATCCAGCGCGTCGGGTTTATTGCTGTTATCCGGACTGTAGGGTTCTGCATTGGTTGATGTTCCCGCCCCCTCACCCTGTCCATCATCTCCCGTGGATTCCGGATTGGCTTGTTCCTCATCATCCCTTTCCCATCGTGAACGACTGCTTCCGGAAGGAGTTTTGACTTCGGTTTCTTCCGTTGCCGGACGTTGTGTTTCATCAGGGGGCGTTGGCCTTTCGGTTGGTGTCGTCGTTTCGTTGTCTGGCTCCATTTTTTCCATAAATCGCGGAGGTGCCTCCAATACCCGCGCAGGTGCTTCTTGCCGAGTGGTTTGTTCCGCCTCTGTTCCCGCGGTACGTTCATCGGCTAAGGTGATTGGCGACAAAGAAGTAAAAAAGAAAATGGGGAGAAAAAAAGCAACAATCGTGTTTTTTACAGCCTTCATAATGATGAAGTTAAGAAATAATCGGGAGAGGCTAAATGATTAAATTATTAATTGATGAAATTAAAACGATCAATGATTTCCTTATTGTAATCCGTATATTCATCCGGTTTGCCTTCAATTGGATCTACTAGGGGTGGCTCCTGGCCAAGATTGATTGCTACGATTTTCTTTTTTTCCGGTGAATATTGCAGTGAAACGATCCAATTAACCCAGCAATCTCCGCTTGCGTCTGTTGCTTTCATTTCTACTGGATAGAGACCATTTCTATTTGGTTTGTCATAATATATTTTTGAAAGCTCACATTCTTTACCATATTTTTCTTTAAGAAATTGGTCTAAGTCTTTTTCGGTTTCAATATTTAGACCGATAGTAAATGGTACTTCAAAATTCCAATTGACTGCGCGTTTTCCTTTGATAAAAAAGTTATCTCCTATCTGATCGATTTGCACTTCATTGCCCCAGAGCGTTTTGGGGTAACCAAGTTCAAAGCTATATTCATTGTTGATATAGGTACCCCAATTATTTTCCGGAATTAATGGCGGTTCAGTCTTAGATTTAGCTGCATGCTTCGCTTTGGACTGTTGTGTTTCTTGATTCGAAACTCCTCTTTGTTGTTGATTCTCAGGGGAGCATGCCAATAGAACAGAACCAATTAGGATTACAGAAATAATCGCAGATAATTTCAATTTTATAGTCATATTTAGTTTAGTTATGTGAAAATGAGTTATTTTTGTTTACACGTTATAGGTTGATTTTTAGGAGTTTGAGTAGCTGGAGTATGTTGAGCTTTAGTATAATTCTTAGGTTGCTCACCTGAGGCTGGTGTTTGATTTTCGTAGCGAGCCCATCCTTGAACTTTATATTTTTTACTACGATTTCCTACGGTGTAGAATGCATTTCCGTTTTCATCGTTGGTACGCGTAAAAGATTGGGAAAATAATCCATTGTGACCGCTATAATTCTGTTCGATTGTATATATTTGTCCTGTTCCTTTTTCGTCATTAAAAACTACTTCTGCGATAATACCCACATGCCCCACAGCACCGCCTGACCAAGAAATAATATCATCTTCTTGTGGCATAACACTTTCGCCATTATTATAAACTTTGTATTGACCGGAGACGGGAGCATTTTTGTGATTTTGGCTTAATGCCGCATTAAGCTTTACTTCATTGCCATAGTCCACAGCGTTTCCTGTCCAATTTAAATTAAGATTATAATTGTGCAAAACAAAATCTTTTACAAAACTAACACATTGATAAGGGTGATCCCATGATCCAGCTGAACCTGGGCTTGTTATATTGACCCCCTTGTAAGTTCCTAGTAATTCTCCAGAAATATACTGGTCTCCCAATGCTAAGTATGGTTGATAATCCGAAACTTTTTCTCCTGTCGGATCCACATATCTAACTGGGTTATTCCTCGCGTAACTGTATTTATTTAACGTTTGTGGATCTTTTAAGTCTCCTTCCCAAGGGTCCATACTCGTAAACCTGCCGATCACCGGATCGTAATACCGTGCGCCGTAATACATCAGTC
>PFOK01000095.1 GCA_002792495.1 Candidatus Peregrinibacteria bacterium CG_4_10_14_0_2_um_filter_43_11
ATTGTGTCATTTTATTATGGTTTAGCTATATGCATTAAACCGTATACGGGCGTATATTGGGAACAACCCGCTAAATTGGTGGGCGAACCGGAATAATACATGTCATTTATGGGTGTGATATAATGGATTCAATTCGTAATTTATAACTCCACTATTATGCAGGTCATTCTTCTCGCTGCCGGGCGCAGTACACGTTTAGACCCTATTTCCGATAAAAATTTGCTGGAATTTTCCGGAAAAACCTTATTGGAACATCAGATTTCCGCGCTCAAAAAGGCGAACATGCGGGATATTGTAGTGGTCGCCAACGCGTTCAATCTGGATCGGTTTAAGAAGATTTTGAAAGGGTTTAAGAATGTGCTTGTCGTGACGCAAGAAAAATTGGAAGAGGGGATGGCGGGCGGCGTTTTGGCCGGTGCCAAAAAAGTCAGCCATAAAAACATCATGGTGGTGAGCACGAATGATCTTTTTGAACCCGAATTGTTCGAAAAAGCGATTCAGGCTTCCAAAAACGCGGAAGCGGGAGTGATTGTGGGTACTAAGGTGGATAAGTACTTCCCTGGTGGCTATCTTAAATTCGGCAAAGACGGTCTAATCACAGACATTGTGGAAAAGCCGGCGGAAGGGAAGGAGCCCGGTAAATATGTGAATTTAGTACTGCACATTTATAACGATTTCCCGAAATTTCTCGATTTTTTAAAAAAAGCCGCCAGCAAAAAAGATGATTTGTATGAAGTCGCGCTGGATCAGTACATCAAAAAAGGAAAGGCGAAAATGGAAATACTCAAATACCACGGATACTGGCAGCCGATTAAGTTTCCTTGGCATGTTTTACGGGTGATGGAGCATTTTTTGGAAGATCAGGAGTCACGCGTGGATAAGACAGCGTCAATCAGCAAGACGGCGATCATTACCGGCAATGTGGTGATCGGCCCCAAGGTAAAAGTGCTTGATTATGCCATCATCCGCGGACCCGCGTACCTTGGGGAAGGTAGTGTGATTGCCGATCGCGCGTCGGTTCGTGCCAGCATGGTGGGCAGTCATTGTGTGGTCGGTTATGCGACGGAGGTGACAAGGAGTTATCTGAACAATGATGTGTGGAGCCATACCAATTACATCGGCGATAGTGTGGTGGATAGCAATGTTTCGTTCGGTTCGGGCACCGTGCTTGGGAACCTGCGATTTGACGAGGGGAATATCCAGGTGAACATCAAGAACAATCGTGTGGATAGCGGCACCAATAAATTCGGTGCCATCATTGGTAGTGGGACTCGTTTTGGAATCAATGTGTCGACGAATCCGGGGGTGAAGATCGGGCGCAATGTGTTCATTGGGGGGAATGTGTTGGTCGAGAAAGACATCCCGGATGATAAGATCGTCCTTTTAAAACAGGAACTTAAAATCACCGTCAACAGCACGACGATTGATATGGGGGCAAGAAAGGAAATGAAAAAGGGGTTGGAGTAGGTTGATTGTTTCTATTTTAATAGGAATGCCGATAATCTATAAATCTGTTATTGGTCGGCAAACAATGTCAAAAATATGGTCAGAAGAGCAATACAATCCGAATGCTATAGCTGAACAATTATAAATTTGC
>PFOK01000113.1 GCA_002792495.1 Candidatus Peregrinibacteria bacterium CG_4_10_14_0_2_um_filter_43_11
CGTCCGCGACTAAGCGAAGTTGGCTGGCGTTATAATATGCTCCGAAGGAGCTTAACACCAGCCAACTTGGGTGAACGAACGGAGCGTAGCGGAGTGAGTGAACCGCTTAGTCGCTGTTGTACGATGTACATTTTTTCCTTCTTTTCTTGAAAAGAAAGTGCTTTTTTAATGGAATAAGAATTTGATTTTTCTGTTTGGGCGGCGGGCAGAGGGGAAGTGAAGGGGTGAATGCCCGCCGCCCAAACACCTTTCATTTTGCCTTTCGGATTTTGGCTTGACTTATACTGTTTTTATTCGTATAATTCGATACTTAAAAAGTAACCATTTTATTTATGCCTTTATCTATACCGGAAGGAAGAGGATCAAAAGTAGGAGGTACATTTGATCGACTATCTTATGAAGTCTCACCAATGAAAAATTTGGAAATTGCAATTCGATCACTTCCCCGTGTTAACGAGGTTACACCAATTTGTGATATTACTGCTGCGCTTAGATTGTTGGCTCTTGCGAATGACAGTGAAGGTTTACATAGTTTGGCTAGAGTGGCTAGGGAAATGGTTAGCACTCATTCAGCATGCATGGATGACATTTTAACGAATGACTTAAATGTGGGAGATGGTGATGATATTCACAGGGTGCTAGAGAAGATGAGAAAAAGTGTGCAAGGCATTGATCGGGATGAGGAATAATGTTATAATTACACGATTAACACTTTGTTATGGCTAACGAACAATTACCCGAAACTTTGGGACCGGATGAACACGCAAGAGCGTTGTTAAAATATCTTGAAAGTGATGCAAACCTGGAGCCGACGTTACGACAGCAATTGTTAGACGCTTTAGTTGCAGAGGCACCACAGGAGGAAATTTCAGGTGATGTTGAAAATGTTACTTCAGACACCGCTGATGCCTTGAATACTGTTTCTGGGGGCAAGGTTAGTTTGGAGAGTCTTGAGCCGAGAAGTGATTATGAAGCCAATGCTTTGAGGGCTGTTAAAGCGCTTAAAATGTTGTTGAAGAAAGGGAATAATCAAGATTTAACGGCTACCGAGGAGGAAGAGGCGGAATGGTATCAAATGGAATTTGACATCAATGTTCCTGGAAATCGTAATGCGGTGATTTCTATTTTGCGCGATTATGCAGAAACTGTTGATTTGGACGATGTGAAGTGCTTTTTTGGAGTTTTGAATAGGGGTAGTAATCAAGAATGGTTTAGGACATCGTTTTCAGGAATGACTGGTGTTCCAAAAGGTTTTTCAAAAGGCGATCTGCTTGAGATAAGACGTACGTTGATACAAAGATATTTGGATGAAATACCGGAAAATGAAGATGACCCGTACAATTCTCCAAAGCTTTGGTATGGGTATTTGCTTAGGCCTGATGTTTATTGCTATGAGCGAGGTGAAGATGTGAGATTTTTAGTTGACGGTGCAATTCAGGGATACGGTTCGCAGGAAGCCGCAAGACCTGATAGGGCGGCTTATGTGAGAGCGGTTTTGGAGGATACACTTAAAAACCTTAATCACGAAAAGGATGTTGTTGCCAAATTAGAACAATTGTATGAACAGTTTCCCTCTTACGATTATACTTTCAGCTTTGTCCACAGGGCAAAGGGCCGTGGTGAGATTGTTATTCAAGAAAGTCATGTTGATAAAAAAGTTGTGAGAAACATACGTCCGGAAAAACCTATGATTGCACAGGACTTTAATGTGATACGTTAGGGTTTGGAAATATGAATATAAAAAAGTGTTTTCTGAGCGACCAGCGGGAGCGAAGAAAACTCCTTATTTCCCCTATATCAAAAAAGAAAAATCAAATTCGTTTCCTGATTTAAAAAGCCAAGGCGTCAGCCTAAAGGAAAAAATGTATTTCTTACAACGTTCCGCAGTATGCGATGTTCACTGGCTGTATAATATCGCACGAAGTGCGGTACGGCCAGTGAATATGGGCGGAGGCTTT
>PFOK01000085.1 GCA_002792495.1 Candidatus Peregrinibacteria bacterium CG_4_10_14_0_2_um_filter_43_11
GAATCGGCATCACTCCCAAAAGAAAGGGGGCAGTACGGATTGATGATATTGAGATTGGTTTGAATGATATTTGTTCGGTGTGTGATAGAAAACCTCATTCAATTGGCTTAATGGCAAGAAATCATTTGGCTGTCCACCCGCCGTCAACCACCAAAACATGGCCGTTGACAAAATCGGATTCTTCAGAGGCCAGATAAACGGCGGCAAAGGCGATGTCTTCCGGTGTGCCCATACGGGGGTAAGGGGTTGAGCTTTCAAAAAATTTCTTCTGAGCGGGATCAGTCAACATGTCTTTAGTCATGGCGGTATTAATGATTCCGGGGGCAATACAGTTTACATTGATTTTATGTTTGGCATATTCCAAAGACATTTCCCGCGTCAGGGCGATCACTCCGCCTTTGGAGGCGCAATACGACCCGACATTCTCAAACCCGACCAGTCCGGCTATTGATGTCGTGCTGATGATTTTGCCACGTCCTTCTTTGAGCATTTCCGGAATGACCCTTTTGGATCCCAAAAAAACGCTCTTTAGGTTCACATTCAGTACGGCATCCCAATCCGCTTCCGGGGTTTCATGCAGCGTGCCGAATTTAACAATGCCGGCATTATTGACCAAGATGTCAATCCGACCGAATTTTTGCAAACAGGTTTCCGCCATTTTATCAATGTCCGAGGCATTGCTCACATCTGTTTTAACAAAAACAGCTTCCCCGCCGATGGCACGGATCTGCTCCGTTGTTTCTTTCCCGCCCTTTTCGGACCAATCCGCTAAAACCACTTTAGCCCCTTCTTTGGCAAAAATTAAAGCAATACCTCGTCCAATGCCGGAACCGGCACCGGTAACAATTGCGATTTTATTTTGTAAACGCATAAATTTTTTATGTTAAAAATTAAAATTATTTTAAATCAACTCGGTCGATAAACAAAATGCCGTTCAGATGATCGATTTCGTGCTGAAGAACCCGCGCCGCGAACCCTTCGAGCTTTAAAGCTACCGCATCACCTTTTATATTCATAAAACGGAGAGTGATTTCTTTGTAGCGTGCCACATCTTCCCATCGTTCGGGTAAGCTCAAACACCCCTCTTGTTCCACGATCATTTCATCTGAGTGAGCGGTGATAACCGGGTTTAAAAAAGGAATCGCTTTTTTGCCATCCAGAGAAACCACAGTGATTTTAAGGCTGACGCCAATTTGTGGGGCAGCCAATCCCACTCCATCCGCAGAAAACATGGTCTCTTCCATGTTCTTAACGAGCTTGAGGATTTTTTTGGTAAGCGTGACAATCGGCTGCGCTTTTTTGCGCAGAATTTCGTTGTTTTCTCCGGTTTCAATAATAAGTTTCATGAGTCTGAATCAATTAGAGTCTCTTGATTGTAGCAAAAACGCTTCAACAAATAAACCGATTTCTCCATCCATCACTTCGTGAACTTGGCTGGTTTCGGCGTTTGTCCGATGGTCTTTGACCATGGTGTAAGGCTGAAAAACATAAGAACGGATTTGATTGCCCCACGCCGCCTCTTTGTACCCGCCTTTCAATTCCTCAATTCTTTCTTTTTTTTCTTCAGCCATTCTCAAGACCAATTTTCCCTTTAAAATACTCATCGCCTGGGCACGATTTTGCGCTTGAGAACGCTCATTTTGACAGGTGACCACAAGTCCGGTGGGCAAGTGAGTGATCCGTACCGCGGAATCGGTGGTATTCACGTGTTGCCCCCCCGCGCCGCTCGCTCGGAAAGTATCGATTTTTAAATCCTTTTCGTCGATTTCAAAAGCCTCGTCATGTTCCGGTAAAACAGGCAATACTTCCACAAGCGCGAAAGAAGTCTGTCTTAAATTTTTTGCATTGAAAGGGGAAAGACGGACCAGTCGATGCACTCCATGTTCACTTTTCAGGTATCCATAAGCCAGTTCACCTTTTATTTCAATCGCCGCACTTTTGATTCCGGCTTCAGCTCCTATCTGTTTTTCGGCTACGGAGGTCTTCCAACCTTCCTTTTCCGCGTAACGCAAATACATTCGAAGCAGCATTTCCGCCCAATCCTGAGCATCTACGCCACCGGTTCCGGCGGAAATGATGAGTAACGCGTCCTGATGATCATGTGGGCCATCCAAAATGAGTTTGATGTGCGCTTTCTCAAAACGTTCTTCAAGGGATTGATAATCCTTTTCGACCTCAGTCCATTCTTCTTTATTTTCGGGGTCAATCAAACCGGTCAATGCTTCAAGATCCTGACGTTTTTGCTGAATCGAAGACCACTCTTCTTTGAGCTGACTCCAGAATTTGAGACGTCTTAAGACAGTTTCCGCCTTAGCTTGATCATTCCAAAAACCCGGAAAAGACGATGCTGTTTCCGCCTCTTTACACTGATCCTCAACGTTCAATCCGTCAAAGATAGTGGAGGTCTTTGTCGATTTTTAAAAATAATTCTTTAAAATCCATTATTTTTTTTGAGCCTCCATGGTTATGAATAAATCAAATATCAAATTAACATCTAATTTAGAGGTGTGCAAATGAAGAGAATTGACTTTTGAGCACAAAAATGCTAGAATAGTCAGATAATTTTATTATCCACAAATGACAGAAGATAAAAACAAAATCAGCCTACTGGAGGATCGGCTCAAAATAGCTTTCAACGAAAAACGTTTCGCGGAAGTAAAAACGTTGGCGTTTCAAATTCAAGGTCTGGATCCTGAAAATCATATTGCGAGTCATCTTGTAGAAAAAACAGAAAGGGCAGAGAAAGAAGCGAATAAAAAATCGCATTTGGACGAAATCAAGACACTCGAAAATAGACTCAGGCAGGCATTTGATTCCAATCAATTTGAGCAGGTGAGTGAAATAGCCGGTCAACTGAAGGCGTTGGATTCTGATAGCAAATTGGCGCGTAGGATTTTTGAAAAAATGGAAGATGCGAAAAAAAAGGCGGCGAGAGAAGCTCAATCTAAAATTATTAAACAGCAGGAGGTTGCCGTAGAACAGGATTTTTCCGAAGGTCGATTTGACATTGCGGAAGAAAAAATTGCTACACTTTTAAGCCAGGACGTCAGGAACAGAGTGGCAAAAAAATATCAGAAAAAGCTGGAAAAGGCCAAGAAAGCGCTTTTAAAGTCCGCCAAAAATGAGGAAGGAGAAAAAAAGCCAACTTTCGGTATTTTATATAAAGTGATCGAATGGTTAAAAGTCCATTTCATGAAAAAATTGCCTAAATCTCCTCAGGTGAGTTCGCTAAAGAGGCAGGACGAAAACCAAAAAGTCACGGATGAATTAATGAAACAGGCAAATGACCTGAGTATGGCAAAAGAAAAACTGAATCCGAATCAAGCCGTTGTCGATCAACCGGTAGCGGAATTTCAGCCCACTACACAGGGAGCTCAAATCGAAATTGAGCCAAAAGAAGCCATAGAAACTAAGACGGAATGGGATGAACCGAAAAAAAACGTCAATCCGATGAACGAGTCATATGGAAACGCGTTCACCCGTTTATTTGGAAAAAAAGAAACGATCGATAAAAAGAATTCCAAAAAATCCATTATCGACACCATTGTTTCCAAAACTTCCATACCGGAAAAAGAGTCGGTGAAAAAGTCCGAAACCAAGGAGAAAAAAGACGATTTAGGACGAGGGATGCTTCATCTTTCTAAGGCTTTTTTGCGTTTTTCGTTAGCATTCATGGTGTTTAGCGCCGTATTCTTTTATGCTCAGAATATTGATATCAACAATCGGATTTTGGGCACATTCGGCATCGAAAAGAACAATGCCATTCAGCTCCATAACGCTTATGAAAGTCTACAGGAGCAAAAGACATTGGCGGAGGAGATAAATCAGGAAATCAGCCGTTACGAGGATGGGTATAACAACGAATACGAAGCAACGGTAAAAAACATTGTGGAAAACAGGGTCAATTGGGCTGACATTTTGGAGAGAATCAATAAAATCACGGATTCCGTTTATGAGCATAATGCTCTATCACAATACGTTCAGTATAATAATTTTTCATTGGATACCGAAAAAGGCGTTGTACGTGTGAACGGAACATTGAGCGATCCTTTGGGTAAAAACTTGACCAAGCTCGCGGAACTCGAGGAGGCATTTCGTTATTTCCCGGGAAATAAAAACGATCCGGATAATAAAACAAAACCTTATTTTTACGAAATTAATGAATTCACTTCTTTGCAAAAAACATTCAATAAGGTCACCGGAAAATTCAATTCCAATTTTCAACTGTCTTTTTCACTACAAGAGCAAAAAGATTAATTTTTAAATCCATTATCCATGCCGGGTCTATTACCAATCAATCCTCAGGGGAAAATAACATCAAATATTTTTCAAAATCCACTCATCAAAAAGGCTCAAAATGAGTCTTTTCGGGAGCAGAAAGAGCGTTCCGGAAACCGTTTTGCGGCCTACGGTTATTTGATCATTACAACGGTACTCCTGATGGGGTATTCGATTTTCTTTTTGTATCCCCAAGTGAAAATCTTCCTTCAAGTCCATTCTCAGTTGGTCATGTTGGATGAAAAATTGAATGATTATAAAGAAAACACCCTACCGGGAATGATACAAGGCAGGGATTTAAAAAAAGCGGCTTACAATGAAGAATTGAGTAAAGTGGAAATCAACATTGATAAAATTTTCCCCCCTTCTATCGATAAGGTGGGGATTGTCCAGCGTTTGGAAAATTTCGCGATTGCCATTCATGCCAAAAACCCGCCATTCGAATTCAATTCAATCGCGTTTGATAAGCCGGTTGTTACCGAAAGTTACACTATTCTTCCTATCTCTACGTCCATCCATTCCAGTCGTGCGAATTTTGACCGATTCGTAGAGCTCATCAATTTATCCGGAAGACTCGATAGCGACATTCCTATCCGATTGATGGAAATATCCAATATCAATATCCGCTACCGGGGTATCGACAAACAAACCGGACAAGATCAAGGGGTTGATTTTAGCGTCAAGCTCAACGCCTACTCTCGCAGATAAGCATTTATTTAAAAATAAAAAAAGCCAATGTCAACGGCAGTCGCTTCATCATCATCGGGTCAAAGTGCACAGCAGAGTGGTCAAATAGTGACGCAAGTCAAACCGATTGCATCTAGCCTCAACGATTGCGGTCAATTGTTGCAGAACGCCATTATTATGGGGAACATTCCTCAGGTGGTGATGTATGCCATTACTCACGCTCTATTGGTGGGTACGAGTGATATTCACATCGAACCCGAAGAAAAAACAGTGCGCATCCGCTATCGTGTGGATGGTGTGTTGCAACACGTTATTGAATACCCGCTCAACATTCATCCCGCGGTGATTTCCAGGATCAAAATCATGTCCAACCTGAAAATCGATGAACAGCGTATTCCTCAGGATGGACGGACTCAGGTGACCACACAGGACAATCGCAGTATTGATTTGCGTGTTTCCAGTTTGCCTACAGTAAACGGTGAAAAAATCGTGATGCGTCTTCAAGACAAAACCAAATCCATTCCCGATCTGCCGGAGTTGGGGATTTGGGGTTCTAATCTGGAAAAAATGGAGCATTTTACAAAAATGCCGAACGGCATCATTTTGGTCACCGGTCCGACAGGCTCTGGAAAAACCAATACACTTTATTCCGCGCTGGCGCGTCTCAATCAAGTGGGTGTGAACATTCTAACGTTCGAAGATCCTGTGGAATATCAAATGGATGGTCTCAATCAGAGTCAGGTGAAGCCGGAAATCGATTATGATTTCGTGCGTGGTTTGCGCACGGCATTGCGTCAGGACCCGGACATCATCATGGTGGGGGAAATCCGCGACGAAGAAACCATCGAAATTGCCATTCGCGCCGCCCTGACAGGTCACTTGGTTTTATCCACTATCCATACCAATAACGCGGTCAGTACCCTGATCCGTTTGGCGGATATGGGAGTAAAACCGTATTTAATAACCTCTTCCATTCGTGGAATCATCGCTCAGCGGTTGGTTCGCAGATTACGAGGAGAGCGCAAAGAGGCATACACACCCGATCCCGCTATTCAAGAAGAGATCCGAAAGACACTGGAAGGAATTCCGGAAAAATATCTGGATCCAAAATTGCTTGAAACAATAACATTGTATCGGTCAAAAGCCTTGGAAGGCGAGCCAATCGAAGCGGGATATACGGGGAGAACCGGTGTGTTTGAAGTCATGGAAATGAATCGCGGTCTTGCGGATCTGATTTTGGCAAGAGCCTCCGAAGATGAATTGATGAAGCAATCTCAAAAAGACGGCATGTTCACTTTAAAACAAGACGGTTACATCAAGGCTTTGCAGGGGGTAACGAGCATCGAAGAAATTTACCGAATAACACAATAATAAATTTTTAATTTTAAATTTACAATTTTAAAATATTTTATTGTTTAAAATTCAAAACCCGAAACCGGAAATCTAAAATTGTTTCTTTCATCCACTCTCAAATATCAAATTTTGCCCCTTGGTTTAAAAATTTAAAATTAAAAATTTAAAATTAAAATGAGTCCCACCCAAATCCATATCGGCGCCGCCATTCCCGCTTCTATAAAGAGTGATAGAAAAGTTGTGACGCAAAAACATGTTTCGCGCGGGATCTTTAATGAAATAAATAATTTCTTGGCGCGTTTTACGCCCATCACCATCACAGACAAAGTTTTGTTTTTTCGATTGCTTTCTACCATGATCAATGCGGGAATTTCAATTGTGAAAGCGTTGCATATTCTGGAAGACGAGATCAAAAACAAGCATTTCAAAAGCATCATCACCGAAATCGTCAATGGCATCGAAACAGGGGGCAGTTTTTCACAAGTGCTTTCTAAATATCCGCGCTACTTTACCGAAGCACAAGTGGGAATGATGGAAGCCGGCGAAGCTTCCGGACGCCTGAGTCAGGCTTTGCTTCAGATAGCCAGTGAAACGGAAAAATCCGCTTCGCTCACTTCAAAGGTAAAAGGCGCAATGCTTTACCCTATTGTAGTGATCTCCATCCTGATCATTGCGACCGCTGCCATCATGACTTTGGTGATTCCCAAGATCAAAGAGATGTTTGAAAGTTTGGGAGTGGAATTGCCCTCTGTCACGATTGTGCTAATTAAAACAAGCGATTTTATAATCGGCAAAACGTTGGGAATCACCAATCTGTTATGGATATGCTTGGTTATGGTGACATTTATTTTTATATTTCTTTCATGGAAGCGAACGTATGTAGGACGTTATGCGTGGCATAAAATGGTGCTGGGCATGCCGATTTTTGGCACACTCACCCAAAAAATAGTTTTGGCCCGTTTTTGCCGGGGGTTGAGCACGCTAACCAATAGCGGCGTTTCTATCATCAAAGCATTGCGCATCACCGCGACCAGTGTGGGCAACGCGGTTTACGAAAAACGCATCCATCAAATCGCCGATGACGTGAAACGGGGGATCAGTATGGCGGAGAACATGAAAGACGATGAGGCCCTCTTCCCGAACATGGTGGTTGGAATGATCAGTGTGGCCGAACAAACTGCTCAGATCGACAGCATTACAGATAAATTAGCTCATTTTTATGAAGACCAGGTCGAAACCATGATTAAAAATTTATCGTCACTCATGGAACCCCTGATCATCGTCGTTTTGGGTTTAAGTGTCGGATTTTTGGTGGTGTCGGTCATGCTCCCCATTTTGCAGTCATCCGATCTGGCGACATTGTCATCTTAAAATTCCAACGCGTTACCGAAGAAAAACTTTCTTGCATAAAAAATGTACTCATGATATAACTTGAGTACATTTTTTTAAAACCGAAATCAATGAAAAACACATCACTCAAAAACACTCTCAACCGCGGTTTCACCTTGATCGAACTCATGATCGTCATTGTGATCCTCGGGGTTTTAATGGGAACCATCCTCCCCCGGCTTACCGGTGCTCAGGCTCGTGCCCGTGATATTGGACGAATTGCGGATCTAAACGCAATTTCTCAGGCGCTGGAAACGTACTTTGATGATTTTGGGAAATATCCGGGGGTAAGTGGCACTGCTTATTGCATGGATCCAACCATCGAGACCGCGAATCATCCGGCAAAATTATTGGAAGGATATTTAAAAGGCGGTGTACCTACAGCACCCAGCACAAAACAAATGACAGAATTAACCGTAACATCAGCGACCGAAGCAGGATCCGAAGTACCCCCTTGTAAAGGAACTTATCTTTATGCCCCACTCAAAAACCGTGGCCTGAATGCCAATGGTTACGTACTGCTTACCGATGTCGAAGTATGGCAAAACGCGAACGTGGATCTCACGACAAGTCTAGCCGGAAAAACAGAGGTTAAAGATTTTGTCACCAAAGGTCTGGCATCGGAAACTGCTAATTCCCGTGCTTCCGCTTATATGGTAGTGAATTAATCTCTTTAGGGTCTAATTCCCCGCAGCTCTGCTGCGTGATAGGATGAGAGTATGAGTAAGTTTATACACAAAAGTCATAATGTTTCCGTTCT
>PFOK01000084.1 GCA_002792495.1 Candidatus Peregrinibacteria bacterium CG_4_10_14_0_2_um_filter_43_11
ACGGCGCTACGTGGTCACTCACCAAAAAAAAGCGTACCATAACGGTACGCTTTTAATATACGAACAGTTCTGATCAATCACCCATATTATTTAAGTGTCTTCCAAGAAAATAACTCCTGATATATAATCAACTAAAAAATAATACTCAAATTCCCCTGTTTATGATCGCGTTAGATAGCATTATCGGACTTTTAACAACGTATAAATACCTATTGCTTTTCCCCATTGCCGTAGTGGAAGGGCCTATTGTATCGGTTATTGGCGGCTTTCTTTGTTCAGGTGGATTTTTGAGCCTTTCAATCACTTATGGATTACTGATTCTCGCCGACCTGATCGGAGACACGATTTATTATTCCATTGGCAGATTTGGAGGAAGGCCATTCATCAAGCGATGGGGGCATATTTTTGGTATTACAACGGAGAAATTGTCTCAAACCGAAAAACACTTTCATCATCATGCCGGAAAAACATTAGCCATCGGAAAAACCCAGCCTTGGGGAATGCTTGTTCTAATCGCATCCGGATTGAGTAAAATGTCTTACATTCGTTTTATGCTACTCAATCTGGCAGTGACTATTTTTAAAACAGCCGGATTAATGGCTATTGGTTATTATTTCGGAAAATCCTATAAAATAATTAACCATTATTTTGGCTTTTATGGCGAAATCAGCATGATATTAGCCACAGCTTTGATTATCGGTTATTTTTTAATTTCTAAAACGCGAAAAACGTGAAAAAAGTAGTCATTGTTACCGACACGTGGCTGGAAAACATCAGTGGAGTTGTCACTTCAATCAAGCTCACTAAAAAGGGTTTGGAAAAAAGAGGGTATAAAGTTTTCATTATCCATCCGGGGCAATTTCCAAATCTTCCCCTGCCTTACGAACGTGAAATTCGTATGGCTATTTTTCCTCAAATGAAGATCAGGAAAATGTTAAAAGAAATTACACCCGACTACATTCACATCGCCACCGAAGGAATGCTTGGTTTTGCCACACGCATGCTTTGTGTCAGAAACAACTGGAAGTTCACCACCTCTTATCATACCCGCCTTCCGGAATACATCGCCATACGCGTGGCCAGCTACCTTAAAAAAACCACGTATAGCTACTTGCGCTGGTTCCACTCCAAAAGTCAAAAAATCATTGTCGGTACCGATTCGTTAAAAGAGGAATTGGGGAAAAAAGGATTTAAAAACGTGACTGCTTTTCCAATGGGGATCGATTTGAAAATCTTTAAGAGAAATACATCGGCTAAAATGCCGAAAAATCTAAAACATCCGATTTTTGTTTTTCTGGGTCGAGTCGCTCCGGAAAAAAACATAGAAAGTTTTTTAAAATGTGATCTTCCCGGCTCAAAACTGATCATTGGCGATGGCCATGACCGAGAAAAATTGGAAGAAAAATATGGCCACGAAACCGTTTTTGTGGGATATAAAGAAGGAAAGGCCCTAGTGGATCTCCTTTCCATTTCCGATGTCTTTGTCTTCCCTTCCAAAACCGATACGTTTGGTCTGGTGATTTTAGAAGCTCTTGCCTGCGGTTTACCCGTGGCCGCTTATGATGTGCAAGGACCGAACGACATTATTACCAATGGTGTGGACGGCTACCTCGGGGATGATCTTGCCTCAAGCGCTAAAAAATGTCTCGAGTTAAAGCG